>JAUSOZ010000045.1 GCA_030655955.1 Deltaproteobacteria bacterium | reverse complement strand
TCCAAGGCCACGGGCTTTCCCATCGCCAAGATTGCCGCCAAGCTGGCGGTGGGCTTCACCCTGGACGAGATCCACAACGACATCACCCGGGAAACCTACGCCGCGTTTGAACCCACCATTGACTACTGTGTGGTCAAGATTCCCCGCTGGACCTTTGAGAAGTTTCCGGGGGCCGAGGATTTTCTCACCACCTCCATGAAGTCCGTGGGGGAGGTAATGGCCATCGGCCGCACCTTTAAGGAGGCCCTGCAAAAAGGCATCCGGTCCCTGGAGATCGGCCGCTTCGGCCTGGGCGCCGACGGCAAGGACCTGCCCGACCTGCCGCCCGAGGCCCTGCGCTGCAAGCTGCGGGTCCCCAATTCCCTGCGCCTCTTTTACCTGCGCCAGGCCTTTCGCGATGGCCTGTCGGTGGACGAAATCTACGAAATCACCGGCATCGACCCCTGGTTCCTCTACCAGATTCGCGACCTGGTGGCTTTCTCCGATGAACTGGCCCGGTTCGGTCAACTGTTGCTGGCCGGCCGCGGCCAGGACCAGCTTCCCGACATGCTGCGGCGGGCCAAGGAGTGTGGCTTCTCCGACCGGCAGCTTGCCCATCTCTGGGGCGGCGACGAGGACCATTTGGCCCGGATGCGCCGGGAGCACGGCATCAACCCGGTCTATAAGCTGGTGGACACCTGCGCCGCCGAGTTCGAGGCCTATACCCCCTATTTTTACTCCACCTACGAGTGGGAAGACGAGGCCCGTCGGACCACCGGCGACAAGGTCATGATCCTGGGCGGCGGCCCCAACCGCATCGGCCAGGGCATCGAGTTCGACTACTGTTGCTGCCAGGCCTCCTTCGCCCTGAAGGAGATCGGGGTGGAGTCCATCATGGTCAACTCCAACCCCGAAACCGTGTCCACGGACTACGATACCAGCGACAAGCTCTATTTCGAGCCTCTGACCAAGGAAGACGTGCTCCACATCGTGGCCGCGGAACAGCCCCTGGGCCTGATCCTCCAGTTCGGCGGCCAGACCCCCCTGAACCTGGCGGTGCCGCTGGGCCAGGCCGGGGTCCGCATCATGGGGACCGGGGCCGAGGCCATCGACCGGGCCGAAGACCGCCGCCTCTTCAAGCAGATGTTGAATAAGTTGGGCCTCAAGCAGCCCCCCAACGACACCGCCACCACTGTGGACCAGGCCCTGGCCATCGCCCACAGCATCACCTACCCCGTGCTGGTGCGGCCCTCCTACGTCCTGGGGGGGCGGGCCATGCAGATCGTCGCCGACGACGCGGCCCTGATCAACTTCATGAATTGGGCCCTGGTGGCCTCGCCGGACCATCCCATCCTCATCGACAAGTTTTTGGAGGACGCCATCGAAGTGGACGTAGACGCCATCTGCGACGGCCACATCACCGTCATCGGCGGCATCATGGAGCACATCGAAGAGGCCGGCATCCATTCCGGCGACTCCGCCTGCGTCTTGCCGCCCTATTCGCTGACCCGCTCCATCCAGGAGGAAATCAAGGCCCAGACCCGGGCCCTGGCCGGAGAACTGGGGGTGATCGGGCTCCTCAACATCCAGTTTGCCGTTAAGGATAACCAGGTCTACGTCCTGGAGGTCAATCCCCGGGCCTCTCGTACGGTCCCCTTTGTCAGCAAGGCCACCGGGGTGTCGCTGGCCAAGTTGGCCACCAAGGTGATGCTGGGCCGGACCCTGGCTGAGTTGGGCTTTACCCAAGAGATCGAGCCGCCTTACTTCGCGGTGAAAGAGTCGGTCTTTCCCTTCCGGCGCTTTCCCGGGGTGGACCCCTTGCTGGGCCCGGAGATGCGCTCCACCGGGGAAGTCATGGGTATCGACGAGGATTTCGGCCTGGCCTTTGCCAAGTCCCAGTTGGCCGCGGGACAGATCGTGCCGCTGTCCGGCGGCGTGGTCTTCAGCGTCAAGAACGCCGACAAGCCCCAGGCCGTGACCCTGGCCCAGGGCTATGCCGCCGAGGGTTTTCAGCTCTATGCCACCAGCGGCACCGCAGCGTTTTTCCGGGACCATGGCCTGACGGTCACCGAGGTCTATAAGATGCGGGAAGGCCGGCCCCACATCATCGACCGCATCAAGAGCCAGGAAATCTCCCTGCTGGTCAATACCCCGGAAGGGCGCCAGACCACCGGCGATTCCCACTCCATCCGCCTCGTAGCCCTGGAACACAACATCCCCTACACCACCACCATGGCCGCCGCCAGAGCCACCCTGGACGCCATCCGGGCCCAGAAACGGGGGAAGCTGGAAGTGAAGACCATCCAGGAGTATCACGAGATGATCAAAAGCCCGAGAGATTGAGAAGAACAACCGGCAAATAGAGGGCAGATTAACTAGGTAGTCGCAGGCTTTAGCCTGCGCATTCCCTTGGTGGCACAGGCGTCTCGCCTGTGCTACTGGGAAGACGACCCTTTGGTCCAGGAAGCCCTGGACCAAAGGCAAGGTCTTGTTATGAATTGCCGGTTGCGTAGTAAAATATAGCCAGTACATTGATCCTGGACACCCCTATGGGAGTATCGGTTATGAACCTCTGCGAAGAGATTATCAAAAACCTGGATACCCTCTCCGAGGATGCCCTGGAAGGCGTACTGGAGTAGATTCAATTTATCCGGGAGCCGGAATAAGTTGAGCCCACTGAAGGCGACTCAAGGCCATTGCCCAAGGGGAAGAGGCTTACGCCAAAGGCGAATACGTCAGATGGCGGGATATCAAGACTGAATTGAATTTATAGAGATATTGAGGCTATTTTGCACAGGCGAGACGCCTGTGCCACCAGTTTAAATAAAAATGCCGGTCTGGCGAAGGGCAAGATGGTGAAAACCGAAAACCGAAAACCGGAAACTGAAAACCTTGTCGTCCAGCAGGATGACAAACCTCGTGAACACTGCGGCGTCTTCGGCATTTACGGGCACCCTGACGCGGCCCGCATCACCTTTTTCGGCCTCTACGCCCTCCAGCACCGGGGCCAGGAGTCCTGCGGCATCGTCGCCGGCGACGGCACCCGGGTCAGGATGCACCGGGGCCTGGGGCTGGTGCCCGAGGTCTTCAACCCCGGCGTGTTAGATGAGTTGCCGGGGCATCTGGCCATCGGTCACGTGCGCTATTCCACCACCGGCTCCACCATGCTCATCAACGCCCAGCCCTTCGTGGTGCAGCACGGCGGTTTGATGCTGGCCATCGGCCACAACGGCACCCTCACCAACGCCCGGGAGATTCGCTGCCGCCTGGAGGCGGAGGGCTCCATCTTCCAGTCCACCATGGACACCGAGGTCATCGTCCATTTGATGGCCCGGCACCGGCGGGGCAACCTCATCGATCTGATCGACTCTCTGGCCGCGGCCCTGGCCGAAGTCAAGGGCTCCTATTCCCTGGTGCTGTCCACCGCCGACCAGGTTATCGCCGCCCGGGACCCCCACGGCTTCCGGCCCCTGTGCCTGGGCCAGTTGAACGGCTCCTGGGTGGTGGCCTCCGAAACCTGCGCCCTGGACCTCGTGCAGGCCGACTACCGGAGGGACGTGGAGCCGGGCGAGATCGTGGTCCTGGACAAAAACGGGCTCCATTCCCACAAGCCTTTCGCTCCGGCCCCGCCCCATCACTGCATCTTCGAATACGTCTATTTTGCTAGACCGGACAGCTTGGTATACGGCCAGAGTGTCTATCTGGTGCGCAAGCGTCTGGGCGCCGCCCTGGCCCGGGAACACCCCCTGACCGGCGACCTGGTGATGCCCTTCCCCGACTCCGGGACCTACGCCGCCCTGGGCTACGCCGCGGCCACCGGCATCCCCTTTGAAATGGGGGTCATCCGCAATCACTACGTCGGCCGCACTTTCATCCAGCCGACGCAGAGCATGCGGGACTTCTCCGTCCGGATTAAACTCAACCCCGTGCGGGACATCCTCAAAGGCCAACGGGTGGTGGTGGTCGAAGACTCCATCATCCGGGGCACCACCACCCGCTCCCGGGTCAATTCCCTGCGGGAAGCCGGCGCCAAGGAAGTGAGCATGGTGGTGAGTTGCCCCCCCACCCGCGTCCCCTGCTATTACTGCATCGATTTTTCCAGCAAAGGCGAACTCATCGCCTCCCAGCAGGAGGTCGACCAGATCC
>JAUSOZ010000038.1 GCA_030655955.1 Deltaproteobacteria bacterium | reverse complement strand
GGGCCGTAGGGCGGGAAAGCAAAGCGCATCCCGCCTTCCCCCTCTGAAAGTCTCTCCACTCTGACAATTTGTGGTGCAAATCGCGCTTTGATGTCATGCCATCGCGTTGAGCGATCAGCGTCCCCGGAAGGCAGCGTCCAGAGGCAATGTAGGTGATCGGGTAAAATGACCATGGCCTCGACCGTGAACGGTTGACGTTGACGGGTCGTCTTGAACCCAGATGCTGAAGGCGGGATGCGCTTCGCTTTCCCGCCCTACGGATAGTAGATCATGAGGGCTGGTTCAATTTTTGGCTCAATTTCAGGGTGCGCTCTACTCAGCAAAAATTTGTTAACGCAATGGTATTACACTATAAATAACCTGCCAGGAAGAAATGCGGGGATTTACACGAAAGAGGCATCAGTCTCATCCGCCAACCTCCCTCTATCACAGGGAGACTGCCATCCGGCTGTCCCATTAATTCCCTTCAATCACCTCTCCCGGCCCCAAATCACCTTTGCAATCTCTTTTCCCATTGAGGTATCATCCCTCAACGATGGCGGACCACCTCCTTTGGCCCGGCTCAACTGAGTAGCGTTCGGCAATCCCGGCTGCAACCCCTTTAGTGCACCACCTACGTTATTGAGAGAAAACCTTATGCCCAAAACTAGCAGGCGTTTTGCCGCGGCGGAGGCTGTCGCCCCCGTGGGTTACACCCCGCCGGCCAACCCCGAGGCCGAGCAGTCGGTGCTGGGGGCCATCCTGGTGCGGCCGGAGGTCATGGACCGCATCGCCGACGTGATTGTGCCCGAAGATTTTTACCGGGAGGCCCACGGCCGCATCTACCAGGCCATGCTGGACCTCTACGGCCGGGGCGAGCCCGTAGACCTGGTCACTGTCTCGGCGCTTTTAAAAGAGCGCGGCAAATTGGAGGGGGTGGGGGGATCGGTGTTTCTGGCCGGGCTCAGCGAACAGGTGGGGTTCGCCACCAACGCCGAATACTATGCCAACCTGGTGCACGACAAGTCGGTGTTGCGCCGCCTCCTGGACTGCACCCAGGAAATTGCCGCCTCCTGCCTGGCCCCGGTGGAGAACGTCGCCGACTTCCTGGACCAGGCCGAACACAAGATCTTCCAGGTGGCCGAATCCAAGGTGCGCCCGGGCTTTTCGCCCCTGAGCGCCCTGGTGGACACCGAGATCGCCACCCTGGAGGCCATCTGGGGCCGGAAAGACGGCTCCCTCACCGGGGTGACCAGCGGCTTCACCGATCTGGACAATTACACCGCCGGGTTCCAGAACAGCGACCTGATCATCCTGGCGGCCAGACCAAGCATGGGCAAGACCGCCCTGGCCCTGAACATCGCCTTTAACGCGGCGTACGGGCGCCGCCGCGGGGCGGGACAATCCACCCCCCCGGTGCCGGTGGCCTTCTTCTCCCTGGAAATGTCCAAGGAGCAACTGGTGCGCCGCCTGCTCAGCAGCGAGGGCCGGGTCGATGCCTCCCAGATACGCCGGGCCGCCTTCCTCACCGGCCAGGAGTGGACCAAGCTCCAGGAAGCCGCCGGGATTCTCCTGGATTGCCCCATCTATATCGACGATACTCCGGCCGCCACCGTCCTGGACATCCGGGCCAAGTCCCGCCGCCTCAAGGCCGACGGCAAGCTGGGTCTGATCATCATCGACTACCTCCAGCTCATGCAGGGGCGGGCGGAGCTCAGCAGCCGGGAGCAGCAGATCTCCGAGATTTCCCGCTCCCTGAAGGGCCTGGCCAAGGAACTGGCCGTGCCGGTCATGGCCCTGTCCCAGCTCAGCCGCGAGCCCGAGAAGCGGGAACGCAAGCGCCCCCAACTGTCGGACTTGCGGGAATCAGGCGCCATCGAGCAGGACGCCGACGTGGTCATGTTCATCTACCGGGATGAGGTCTACCGCCAGGACAACGCCGAAAACAAGGGCATCGCCGAAGTCATCATGGGCAAGCAGCGCAACGGGCCCATCGGCACGGTGAAGATGCACTTTGAGGCCAAGTACACCCGTTTCGATGACCTGGAACGGGGCGAGGCCCAGGAGGTTTATTAGGAGCCAAGCCCAAGGCAGGGGTTCTATCGGGGGTTACAGAACGAGTAGTAACTGAGCCGGTGCCTGAGTAAACGCGGTAGGGGCGGGTTTCAAACCCGCCCCTATCTGTTTTTCAGGCTAACCGGCTCGTTCAGCCGACCTTGACTTCGATCTTCCGGGGTTTCACTGCTTCCGGCTTGGCCATCTTGACGGTCAGGATACCGTCTCTACAAGAGGCTTCGGTTTTATCGCCCTGTACTGCAGCCGGCAAGGCCACGATGCGCCGGAAAAACCCGGATTCCCGCTCTCGGCGGTGATAGTTGACCTGCTTGTCTTCCGCCGGAATCTTGCGTTCGCCCCGCAGGATCAGGTTGTTGTCCTGCAGCGTGATGGAAAGGTCGGCCATCTGGACCCCGGGCAATTCGGCCCGGACATAGACGTGGTCGCGGTCTTCGGAGATGTTCACCGGGGGATATACCCCCACCCGCCAGGGACGCCCTTCCAGACCGTATGCATGCTGGAAGAGGCGGTCCATGCGGCGCTGCAACTGCTCCAGTTCCCCCTGGGGCTTCCACCCCGGTTCCCTGAAAAAGATTGGCATGCGCTTGCTCCTCCGTAATAGGGTAAATTCCCGATGCTTTTATCGGTTAACTAAAGTTAATTTAAGTACTGCTCCAGGACCGGTCAAGGCCTCGCGGCTTGAAAAATTTAAAGTTCAAGGTTCAAAGTTCAAGGTTAGGGGTATGGGCATCAGGACCTTTGCAGAACTTGCGGGTGCCCTGACGCCCATAAATGACGGCTTGAAAATTAAACGATTATTCTATACATAGAGGCAGCGACTTGAAGGAGAAAGGAACCTCAATGACTTTTCCCTGGGACGACATAACCTGGGTGCTCCTGGACATGGACGGCACCCTGCTGGACAAACACTTCGACGATTATTTTTGGGAGACCCTGGTGCCGCAGGAGTACGCCCGGCGGCAGGCTATGGACCTGGCCCTGGCCCGGGACCTGGTGTTCGCCCGGTACCGGCGGGAGGAAGGCACCCTCAACTGGACCGACATCGATTTCTGGTCCCGGGAACTGGAACTGGATATCCCGGCTTTGAAGGAAGGCATCCGCCACCTCATCGAGGTGCACCCGGACACGGAAGATTTTCTGCAATTCTTGCGGCAAAAAGAGAAACGGGTGGCCCTGGTGACCAACGCCCACTACAAGACCCTGAGCCTCAAGATGAACCACACGGGGCTGTTGGGATATT
>JAUSOZ010000018.1 GCA_030655955.1 Deltaproteobacteria bacterium | reverse complement strand
AATATGACGATAGCCCTTAATAATCAACCGGACATTTTATGTGCTATGAAAACCGGACATCTGTTTGTGCTATTGACATTATTAAAAATAAGGACTTGCCAGAAAGACCTACTTGTGGGAGGCTGCCACTATGGTGACTTTTCTGTCAACGGAGGATTAATTATGAAATTGGGGCGCACCAAATACTGGTGGTTTTGGCCAAACTTCTATGATGCGGAGGATGCGCATGATGGCGCTAAGATGGGTGTCGTAGCCTGTGCCATCATAGCTGGCGTAACTGGTCTTACCTCCACCTATAGTTATTACATGGATAGCAATATATATGGTCTTCTGGGTGGCATGATCATTGTCCTCATCTATGCCCCTTTGGGGTATGGTATATTTAAGATGTCTCGTGTCGCCAGCTCCGTAGCATTAATATTATTTCTTGGTGAAAAGAGCTATACCTTTTACGTCCAGGGCAAGTCGCAGGGGATAGCTCTCCTGCTTATATGGTACTTAGTGCAAGCAAACCGTGCCATTTATTGGTTTAATAGAGAACAAAAGAAAAATAGAGGAGATATATAAAAATGCAACCAATTACAATAATATCATTATTTAAGAATGAATTGGTCGGTTTAAAAAAACAGGGGATAGAACAACTTTCGATTGATGGACTTATTGATTATCTTTCTCAGCTTGAAGTTACCAGGGAAAATTTATCAAGTATAACTCCAGCAGAGCTGGAACATTACAAAGCCCAACTTGCTATGTGGGTTGATAGCCAGAAAAGTCAATCACAAATTTCGGCCGAGGGGTTCAAGTCAGTAATTTTAGCAGGACAAAATGCCTTGCGGTCATCTTTATTAATAAATGGAGGGGCCGCCATTGCGTTGCTTGCCTATATCGGAAAATTAAAAATTGAGGCCTCCAATCAGATATCAGCATTGGCTTTACCTTTACTTATATTTGTAATAGGTGTCTTGGTGGCTGCCATTAATTCCGGACTTACATATCTCAGCCAATGGTTTTACTTCGGGGGTGCCATATGGAAGCGGAAGGTAGGTTTTGTCATTAATATAATAAACATCTTACTAGGAATTGCATCATATGGTCTTTTTGCTATCGGAATATTTTTTGCATATAAGTTTTTCGCTCATTAACATCACATCTCTTTACTTAATTAATGAAAAATCTGTACCATCGGCCTAAGGCCACTTATCTGATTTCAAGGTTACTGCTATCTATGCCAGGTTTTAATTAATATAATAATTATTTGATATGGTGGTTCTATCAAGCCCGCGGCCCAAGCGGCGACAGGGCTGGAGGGATGACTTATGAAGTTCATGGCAATTAACGGCAGCCCGAGGAAAACCTGGAATACGGCCACCCTGCTGAAAAAAGCGTTGAAAGGGGCGGCGTCCCAGGGGGCGGAAACCGAACTGGTGCATCTGTATGATCTCAATTTTAAAGGCTGTATCAGTTGTTTTGCCTGCAAAACCAGGGGCGGCAAGAGTTATGGCAAGTGTGCCGTCAAGGATGATCTCAGGCCCGTCCTTAATAAAATTGCCGCGGCCGACGGCCTCATTCTGGGCTCGCCCATCTATTTCGGCATCGTTTCCGGAGAGATGCGGTCATTTATGGAGCGTTTGCTGTTTCCCTATTTCACCTATACCGACCCCCCACAGTCGCTTTTCCCCAAAAAGATGCCGACGGGATTCATTTATACGATGAATATCACCGAGGAGATGATGCAAGAATGGGGTTATCAGCCGCTCTTTGATAATAATCAACGGCTGTTGCAGATGGCCTTCGGGGCTTCGGAGATGCTCTGTTGTTTTGATACCTACCAGTTTAAGGATTATTCCAAGGTGGTGGCGGACCGTTTTGATCCGGAGAAGAAGGCCCGGAGACGCCGGGAGGTATTTCCGCAAGATTGCGACATAGCCTTTGCCATGGGGGCCAGGTTGGCCAGGACGTCTGGATAGATAAAGGGGGGGCAACCAGCGAAGCCACCCCTCACCCCAACCCTCTCCCCTCGCAGGGGAGAGGGGGTTTTTGCTGCTACCGGTTTCAGACTACGCCGCGCCCGGCTAAAGCCCTGCGGCTCCATGGTTCGTTTTCATTATGTCAGCGCTGGCGCAAAATCCGTTATGGGCAGCCTCATAATCCCCCCTTCCACCCTTAAAAAAAGAGAGGGGAACTACCAGGAATTGCGTTAAAAGTCCCCCTTTGGAAAAGGAGAATTTAAGAACCTCCAAACGGGAGGAATTCATGGTAAACGCTAGTTCCCTGAGCGGGGTTCAGGCTTATAAATTTTGCTTTCAAAGGCGATAAACTATATCAATAACCTCTTATGATTTTTGTGGTTGTTTACCGAAAACAGAAAACCGGAAACCGAAAACGGTATTAAGGGCGTTTTCCGCTGCAGGCGGGGACCGAAAAAGACTCCCAGGCAGGGCCGTTGACGGCCCTGCCTTTTTTGGTGTGCCGTCGAACCAGAGGAGAAAAATCTTGTGAAAATTTGCTCAAACTATCTTGATTGACAGTTGTGCAAAAATACCCTAACGTGGTCACAAATATGGAAAGGAGGTGAGCGCGAGCAGGTGGAGCTTTAATGGGTAACATATTTTAATAGTTCAGAAATCCTACTACTTTCATTCCTGAACTCCACAAACCCAACAAGAGGTGAAATATGGGGATTACCCGCCGAACATTTATCAAGGGTTTGGGAAGCGGCATTACCGCCGTGGGCCTCTCGGGCGTCGTCCTGACGCGCCACGGGTGGGCCGGGGTTGTGGCTCCCGCCAAGACCAAAGACACTCAAGTCACCACTTCCATCTGCCCCTTTTGCGGCGTAGGCTGCGGCCTCATCGCCAACACCAAGGGGGGCAAACTCATCAACGTTGAAGGCGACCCGGACCACCCCATCAACCAGGGGTCGCTGTGCAGCAAAGGCGAGGCGGTCTTCGAGGTGGTCACCAGCCCCCGGCGCCTGAAAAAGGTGCGCTACCGGGCCCCCGGTTCGGACCACTGGGAAGAAAAGAGCCTGGATTGGGCCATGACCACCCTGGCCCAGCGCGTCAAGGCTACCCGGGATGCCGCCTTCATCACCAAGTCCCCCACCGGGGTGACGGTGAACCGCACCGAGACCCTGGCCTCCATCGGGGGGGCCTCCATCAACAACGAAGAATGCTACCTCCTGGCCAAGCTCACCCGGGCCCTGGGCATCGTCTACTTAGAACACCAGGCCCGGCTCTGACACTCTTCCACCGTGGCCTCGTTGGGGCCTACATTCGGAAGAGGAGCCATGACCAACCACTGGAACGATATCGCCAACAGTGATTGCGTCCTGATCATCGGCTGCAACCCCGCCGAAAACCATCCCGTCAGTTTCAAATGGATCACCAAGGCCATGGACCAGGGGGCCAAGCTCATCGTGGTGGATCCGCGCTTCACCCGCTCGGCGTCCAAGGCCGACCAGTACGTGCGCCTCAGGCCCGGCACCGACATCGCCCTGATGGCGGGACTGATCAACTATGTGATCGAGAACAATCTCTTTCACAAGGAGTATGTGGCCAATTATACCAACGCCGCTTTTGTGGTGAACAAAGACTTTGCTTTTCAGGACGGCCTCTTTTCCGGTTATGACAAAGCCAAGCGGGCCTATGATCCGGCCACCTGGAGCTACGAGCTGGACGCGGAAAAGAAGCCGGTAACCGATCCCACCCTGACCAACCCCCGGTGCGTCTTCCAGATCATGAAGCAGTTTTACGCCCGGTACACGCCGCAATTGGTGGAGGAAGTCACCGGCGTGCCGAAAAAGCAGGTCCTGGAACTGGCGGCGCTCTATGGCGCCACCGGGAAGCCCGGCAAGGCCGGCACCCTGCTCTACGCCATGGGCGGCACCCAGCATACCACCGGGGTGCAGATCATCCGCAGCTATACGCTCTTGCAGCAATTGCTGGGGAACATGGGGGTTCCCGGCGGCGGCATCAACGCCCTCAGGGGGGAGAGCAACGTCCAGGGCTCCACGGACATGGCCATCCTGTTCCACATCCTCCCGGGCTATCTGCCGGTGCCCTCGGAGGCCAAAACCCCCACCCTCAAGGACTATATTGCTTCCACCCCCAAGGCGGGGTACTGGTCCAACCGGCCCAAGTTCTTCGTCAGCCTGCTCAAGGCCTTCTGGGGGGATGCGGCCACCTCGGGGAACGACTTCGCCTACGACTACCTGCCCAAGGTGGGCAAGGGCTATCAGAACTCCGGCTACTCCTGGATCCCCCTGTTTGAGTCCATGGGAGAGGGCGGCGTCAAGGGCCTGATGGTCTGGGGCATGAACCCGGCGGTGAGTTCCCCCAACCTCAACCAGGCCTATAATGCCCTGGCCAAGCTGGAGTGGCTGGCGGCCTTCGACCTCTGGGAGACCGACACCTCGGTGTTCTGGAAGCGGCCCGGGGCCAAGACCAAGGACATCAAGACCGAGGTCTTTCTGTTCCCGGCAGCGGACTCCATGGAGAAGGAAGGCAGCGTCAGCAACAGCGGCCGCTGGCTCCAGTGGCGCTACCAGGCGGTGAAGGCCCACGGCGACGCCAAAAGCGATCTGTGGTACCTCAACCGGCTGGCCCTGGAACTCAAGAAGCTCTACCTGGCGGACCCCAAGGCGCCCTGCCCCGACCCCATCGTCAAGCTGAACTGGAACTACGGGGACGACCCCGACGTCCACCTGGTGGCCAAGGAGATCAACGGCTACACGGTGGCGGACAAAAAGCAGGTGGCCAACTTCACCAAGCTCACGGACGACGGCGCCACCGCCTGCGGCAACTGGATCTACTCCGGATCCTACCCCGGCCCGGACAAGAAGAACAACCTCATGGCCCGCCGGGACAATAAGGACCCCAGCAACCTGGGGGTTTACCCCAACTGGTCCTGGGCCTGGCCGGTAAACCGGCGCATCATCTACAACCGCTGTTCGGTGGACCCCCAGGGCCAGCCCTGGAACAAGGACAAGGCCCTGTTCAAGTGGGACCCGCTGGCCAAGACCTGGGCCAAGTTCGACGTGCCGGATTTCGGCTGGATCGACGCCAAGACCAAGGAGCAGATTCCGCCGGAGGTGTCGGCCCAGAAACCGTTCATCATGCTGCCCGAAGGCAAGAGCCGGATCTTCGTGCCCGGCGGGGCCTGCAAGGAAGGGCCCTTGCCGGAACACTACGAAGCCCTGGAGTGCCCTTACGTGAACTATGTGTCGCCGCAGCAGTCCAACCCGGTGATGAAGGTGTGGAAATCGGAGTTGGACCGGGTGGCCCAGGTCTGCGATCCCAAATATCCCGTCATCGCCACCACCTTCCGGGTGACGGAACACTGGCAGGCCGGCGCCATGACCCGGAACCTCACCTGGCAGGCGGAGATGATGCCCGAGATGTTCGTGGAGATCAGCCCGTCTCTGGCCAAGGCCAAGGGCATCAAGGCGGGGGATTGGGTGAAGGTTAAGTCCGTCCGGGGCGAGGTGATGGCCCGGGCCGATGTCACCCACCGGGTGGCGCCTTTTACCTGCGGCAAGCCCGGCCTCCAGAGCACTGTGGAGATGGTGGCCTTGCCCTGGCACTTCGGGTTTGCCGGCCTGATCACCGGCGGTCCCGACGCCCAGCAGAACTACGCCGCCAACCAGCTGGCCCCCATGGTGGGGGACGCCAACACCATGATCCCGGAATACAAGGTATTCCTGGTGGATGTGCAAAAGGTCTAAGAGGCCGCAAGGGAGACTGCCATGAGTAAAGCCATGTTGATCGATACGACTCGTTGTATCGGTTGCCGGGGCTGCCAGGTGGCCTGCAAGAGCTGGCATAACCTGCCAGGTGAACGCACGACGTTCAGCGAGACCTGGAGCAACCCCAGACATATGAACAGCAACAACTACACCCGGATCATTTTCCGGGAGGTGGCCCAACCCGACGGCAAGCTCAACTGGTACTTTGTCAAGCGCCAGTGCATGCACTGCCTGGACCCGGCCTGCGAGAGCGTCTGCCCGGTGGGGGCGCTGACCAAACTGAAGGACGGTCCGGTGGTCTATGACGATGACAAGTGCATCGGCTGCCGCTACTGTATGATGGCCTGCCCCTTCCAGGTGCCCAAGTTCGAGTGGGGCAAGGCGGTGCCGCTGATCCGGAAATGCGACTTCTGCGCCGACCGGATCGCCATCGGCCTGGCGCCGAGCTGCTCCACCGCTTGCCCCAGCCAGGCCCTGGTCTTCGGTGAGCGGGGCGACCTTCTGAAAGAAGCGCACCGCCGCATCGGAGCCCACCCGGGAAAGTACTACCCCGAGGTGTACGGCGAAAAGATCGTGGGGGGTACGGCCAAGCTCTACCTCACGCCGGTGTCTTTTGAGGCCCTGGAGCTTGACCACCGGGGCTTCCGCACCGACCTGGGGAACGTGCCCTACGGCATCTACGGCCGGGAGTGGATGTCCAAGGTGCCCTGGGTGGCCCTGGGAGTGGGCGGCCTGGCCGTGGGCCTCTTCTATATCAACAAGCGCCGCGCCGAAGTGCAGGACCAGAAATCTCAGGAAGGCAAGGAGGACTGAGCTATGGCCGAAAACAAAGAAAAATGGTATCCGGGAGAAGGGAAGTTGACCACCGGGCACGCCGTCCTCTATATTATCCTGGTGCTGGGCCTGATTTCCGCCATCATCCGGCTCTTCTTTGGGCTGGGCGCCACTACTAACCTCAACGACGCCTACCCCTGGGGCCTGTGGATCAGCTTTGACGTGCTCTCCGGGGTGGCCCTGGCCGCCGGCGGCTTTACCATGGCCGCGGCCATCTATATCTTCAACCTGAAAAAGTTCGAGCCGCTGCTTAGGCCCGCCAAGCTCTCGGCCTTCATCGGCTATTTGGTGTTCGTGGTCGGGCTGTTCTTCGACTTGGGCCAGCCCTGGCGCATCTGGCACCCCATGGTGATGTGGAACCCCCACTCGGTGCTCTTCGAGGTCTCCTGGTGCGTCATGCTCTACACCACGGTCCTGGGGATAGATATCTTGATCATGGCCCTGGAGCGCTGGAAGAAGTATGAGTTGGTGGCTATTTTCCGGAACCTCTACCTGGTCCTGGTGGTGGCCGGCGTCATGCTCTCCACCCTGCACCAGTCCTCCCTGGGGGCGCTGTTCCTGTTGATGCCCGAGAAGATGTCCGACCTCTGGGCCAGCCGGGCCATAGGGCCGCTCTTTTTCACCAGCGCGGTGATCGGCGGCATGGGCGTGGTGATTCTGGAGAGCCTCATCAGCTCCTGGGCCTATAATCGCAAGGTCGAGCTCAAGCTCCTGTCGGCCTTGAGCAAGGGGTTGGGTCTGGCCCTGCTGGTCTACTTCGCCATGAAGGTCACTGACCTCTATGCCCGGGGGGCCACGGTTTGGGCCTTCGACAAACCCCATTTCTTCTTTTACCTGGAACTGTTCGGCACCGTGGCCCTGCCGGCCATCCTGCTCACCTTCTCGGAGGTGCGTAATTCGATTAAGGGCCTTTATTGGGCCGCAGGCTTAGCGGCCTTCGGGGTGGTCCTGAACCGCTTCAACGTTAGCCTCACCAGCTACGGCGGCTACCGGGACTTCAGCTACTTCCCGTCGGCCATCGAGATCATCCTCACCCTGGCCCTGATCGCCGGAGGCATCCTGATCTTCGATTGGGGCACCCGGTATCTGCCGGTGTACCAGTCGGAGCTGACGGGAAAAACGCATTAGGAGAAGAGGGGAGGGGAAAAGCAGTAGTCAGTGGCCAGTAGTCAGTTTCCAGTAAAAAAAGCTTGGAACATGACTACCGGTTGCCGGGCACGAACTTCTCCCGACCCTTCTCTCAGACTCCTTAGCCAGCCCCCCACAAGGGGGGCATGGTGGCACCGGCTTTCAGCCGGTGCGAAACCGCAAGTAACCGTAGGGGCGGTGCACTCACCGCCCCTACTCTTTCCTTACTGCCGGTTTGACCACGACTCATCCCAGATTGCAGTCAAAGGGTGGCACAGGCTTTCCAGCCTGTGCAGGCGCAGGCTATAGAAATTGCCAAAAGTTTTTTCCGCTCAGGGAAGCCTTATAATCCCCCCTGCCCCCCTTTAAAAAAGGGGGGAAATTACAAGGAATTGCAGGGAAAGTCCCCCTGTGGCAAAGGGGGATTTAGGGGGATTTGAGAACCTCCAAGGGGAAAGAATTTATGGCAACCGCTATAAAGCCTGCGGCTACAGAAAATAGCCTTTTGAACCCAATTCAGTATGAGGGCGTGGCCGGAGCCGGCGCCCCGAGGCGAGGGGGCGCACCTCTTTTCTACCAGCAAAAGCCGCACTATATCCTTTCCCGAAATGGGTGTATGGACTGGGACCTGGACGATAGTTTATAATGGCATATCGACTCCTTAAAGGAGGGCGGTCATGCCGCGCAGGTGTCTCTCCCTAAAAGAGCAAATTCCACCGGCCCCAAGCCGCCGAGCGGCCGCCGAGTTGCCGCCATGAGTTGGCGCTGTGGCATCATCGGCCTGCCCAACGCCGGGAAGACCACCATCTTCAATGCCCTGACCGCAGGCGCGGCGGAAGTGGCCCCCTACCCCTTCTGCACCATCAGCCCCAATACCGGGGTGGTGCCCGTCCCGGACCCCCGCCTGGCCCGCCTGGGCCAACTGCTGCAACCCCAGCGCCTCACCCCGACGAGCATCGAATTCGTTGACGTCGCCGGCCTCATCGAGGGCGCCTCCCGGGGCGAGGGCCTGGGCAACCAGTTTCTGGGGCACATCCGGGAGGTGGACCTCCTGGTCCACGTAGTGCGCTGCTTCGGTGACGAGAGCTGTCCCCATCCCCTGGCCGTTCTTGACCCGGTGCGGGACGTGGAGGTGGTGGAGACCGAACTCCTGTTGGCCGACCTGGAAATCCTGGGCCGGCAGCGCCTCAGGGTGGAGAAACGGGCCCAAGCCGGCGACAAGGCCGCGGCGCCAATCCTCCTCACCCTGGTCAGGGTGGAGGCCGGGCTCAACCGCGGGACCTGGGCCCGGGACCTCAACCTATCACCGGCGGAGCTGAAGCACCTGGAAGGCACGCCGCTGTTAACCATGAAGCCCTGCCTGTTCGTGGCCAACCTGAGCGAAGCGGAGCTTAACGGCGGCTCCCACTATGCCGCCTTGCAGGCCTTGGCCGCGGCGCGCCGGCGGCCGGTGGTACCCATCCTGGGGGACCTGGAAGCTGAGCTCCAGGCTTTCTCCCCTGAGGAGCGCCAGGAATTTTTGGCCGATTTGGGTTTGAGAGAAACCGGCATGGTTCGCCTGGTCCGGGAGTCCTCCCAACTGTTGGGTCTGGTGACCTTTTATACCGTCGTGGGCCCCGAAGTGCGGGCCTGGCATGTGCCCGCCGGCACCCCGGCCCCCAGGGCCGCGGGCTGTGTCCATTCCGATATGGAGAAGGGTTTTATAAGGGCCGAAGTGATGCCTTTCACCGCCTTGGATGAATTGGGCTCCCCCGCCCGGGTCAAGGAGGCCGGCCTCCTGAAGGTGGAAGGCCGGGATTATCTGGTGGCCGATGGGGACATCCTGCTGTTTCGCTTTCAGCGCTGAATTCACTTTACTCGGAACATTGCTTTTTATGCAACTTTGTGATAAAAAGAATGTGCGAGGAGGTCGATAAGCATGTTTCAAGTAGGCCAGTTGGCCGTATATCCGGCCCATGGCGTAGGGGTGATCGAATCGGTTAAAGAACGCGACGTCTCGGGAAACCAGCAAAAATTTTACATCATGCGCCTTCTGGACAGCGACATGATCATCATGATTCCCACCGGTAATGCCCGGAACGTCGGACTCCGAGACATTATCGATCTCCAGGCGGTCACCGAAGTCTATGACATCCTGCGTCACCGTCCCCTCCGCGTGAACAACCAGACCTGGAATCGCCGGTACCGGGACTACATGGATAAAATCAAGACCGGTTCCCCATTCCGGGTGGCGGAAGTCCTGCGGGATCTGACCCTCCTCAAAACCGAAAAGGATCTCTCCTTCGGTGAGCGGAAGATGTTGGATACCGCTAAAAACCTCCTGGTTAAAGAACTTTCCCTGGTAAACAATATTGATGCCGACGAGATTGAGGCTCAACTGCTGGCGTTGTTGGAAGCCACCGAAGCCACCGTTGATCCGCCTGTTGCAACAATGTAACTACCAGGGTTTGAACCACCACACTCATACCGAATTCCCTTGTGACTACGGCAAGGAGTGCCGGAACCATGTGTTCTGACTGCGTCAACTGTGAACCCCCAGCGTTGTCACGTCGGGGGTTTTTCGTATTATATTGAAATTATTTAGAAAGGAGGTGAGAACTCCGTGCTACAGAAGATGGTCACCGGGACCATCCTGGGGACTATTTGCGCCGTCAGCGGCTATCTGATCGCCGATCAAATCCCGAGGTTCGATCACCTGTGGTGGGCCGGTTATGCCGGCGGGGTGGCGGGTCTGGCGGTGGCTTTCCTGACCCTGGGACTGGAGCAGGTCATCAAGCGGATACCCTTGAAGACCATTATCGGCAGCACCCTGGGCCTGTTCGTCGGCCTGGGGATCGGCAAGCTGGCCAGCTACCCCTTTGACAAATACCTCGAACTCCCCAATCTGCAAATTCCTTTATACATTTTTCTTTCAGCAATTTTCGGTTATATCGGCTTGGTGCTGGGGGGTAAGAAGATGTCCGAGGTCAATACGCCCTACTTCCTGGACCCGGCCAGCAAGCCCCCGCGTCATGCCTTGAAAATTCTGGATACCAGCGTCATCATCGACGGCCGTATTGCGGATATCTCCGAGACGGGCTTCGTGGAAGGCACCCTCATCGTCCCGAAATTTGTTTTAGAAGAGTTGCAGTATGTGGCCGATTCCTCTGATGATCTTAGGCGTACCCGGGGCCGCCGGGGCCTGGACATCCTGAAACGGCTGCAGCAGAAGAATCCCCTGCGGGTGGAATTCGTCGATGACGATTTTCCCGGGGCCGCCGGGGTGGACTCCAAACTGGTGGCCCTGGCCTTAAAATTGCGCGCCAAGGTCATGACCAATGATTTTAATCTACACAAGGTGGCGGAACTACAGGGGATCGAGGTTCTGAACATCAACCAGCTGGCCAACGCCATGAAGCCGGCGGTCCTGCCCGGCGAGTCCCTGCAGGTCCAGATCCTTCGGGAGGGGAAATCTCAGGGTCAGGGGATTGCCTATCTCGACGACGGCACCATGGTGGTGATCGAAAACGCCCGGCGCTTCATCGGCCGGGAAGTGGAGGTTGCGGTCACCAGCGTCTTGCAAACCACTGCCGGGCGCATGATCTTCAGCGAAATCAAGAACGGCGGCGCCCTGAGAAAAGTGTAACTTTGGGATGGGGGCCAGGGAGCGAAGGTGTAGGGGCGGTGCGCGAACCGCCCCTACTGGCCGGGTTAGGAGTAATGTTGGGTGGGCCTTGCCCGCCTTTTTAGGTGCGCCGTCGCACCATGACAGGATTTCACGTTGTGAGACACAGGCGCGTACAGTCACTTCATGGAAGCCTCTGAAACCCTGGCCTTGACTGTGTCCCCGCCGGATGCCGGCGCCCGCCTGGATCAGTGTCTGGCCCAGTCCCTGGGGTGGTCCCGGGCCCGGCTGCAAAAGCTGGTGAAATCCGGGCTGGTCCTGGTCAACGGCGAGGTGCGGCCGGCTTCCTACCGGGTGCGGGAGGGCGATACGCTCGTGGTGCGCGTGCCCCCGCCCTCGCCCAGCCACCTTGCCCCCGAAGCCCTGCCCCTGACTATCCTCTTTGAAGACCGTGACCTGTTGGTGGTGAACAAGCCGCCGGGCCTGGTGGTTCATCCCGGCGCCGGGCACCGGGCCGGCACCCTGCTCAATGCCCTGGTGCACCACTGCCCGGACCTCAGGGACATCGGGGAGGTGAGCCGCCCCGGTCTGGTGCATCGCCTGGACAAAGACACCAGCGGTCTGTTGGTGGTGGCCAAGACCTCCCTGGCGCACGCCTCCCTGGTGGCCCAGTTCCAGGCCCATGCCATCACCAAGCGGTATCAGGCCCTGGTCTGGGGGCGCCTGCCGGAAATCGAGGGCGAAATCGATAAAGAGGTGGGCCGCCACCCCACGGCGCGCCAGAAGATGAGCGTCCACGCCCGGCGGGGGAAGAGCGCCCTAACCTTCTGGCGGGTCCTGCGGGAATTTCCCGGTCCCCTGACCTTGGTGGAACTTACGCCCCAGACGGGGCGCACCCATCAACTAAGGGTGCACCTGGCCTCGGAGGGCCACCCGGTCCTGGGGGACTCCGCCTACGGCGGCGGGGTGAGCCGCCTGGCGGGGCACCCTAAGCTTACCGGCCTCAAACCCCTGGTACACCGGCAACTTCTCCACGCCTGGCGCTTAGGGATAACCCATCCCCGCACCGGCGAGCCCATGACCTGGGAAACGCCGCTGCCGGAGGATTTTCAGGCGGTGATCAACTGTCTCAAAAGCACTTGCAGTTGAAATGACCATATTGGAGAGTATTTTGCGTATTTATTATAAGGTGTTACTAATAATATTGTTTGTCTTGGGTATTTTATTTTTTGCCTTGTCTTTCCTTCCTTTTAATACTGTAAAATCATTTGTAGTCTCGCTCTGTAATGAGGGCAGAGTTAATTTTTTTAACAACGTTTTTTATTATAATATAATTTATAGATTGCGTTTATTATCATTATTAGTATTAATAATTGCATCATTGACAACAGTTTATCGCATTTCAATAGAGAGGTATTTATCGGTACGCTTAACGGAGCTAATAGAATCATACCATGACCTCAAAAATGATGTTTTAATTTATATAAATTCATTAGTTAAGAATCATAAGATAGAACTATATTCATTCGGTTTTATATTTATAGTGGGGATATTTCTTAGGGGATACTATTTGTTTGCGCCTATTCGCATCGACGAAGCCGGCATTTTCATGGTTTTGGCCTCCAAATCATTGATCGTCTGTATATTTAGTTACCCCTTTCCCGGCCACCATGTCTTTTATACGATTATGGTGAATATTCTCCATAACATCCTGGGTGACAGCGTATGGGTTATGCGCCTGCCGGCCTTGCTTGCCGGGATTTTATTGATTCCGGCTACTTATCTCCTTTTTAGAAAAATATCAAATAATTTTACGGCCCTTGTCTCGTCTACACTGGTTGCTGTATCGTCTCCATTAATAGAATACTCTACTAATGCGCGTGGATATAGTATAGTAACCTTTATATTTGTAATATCCCTTCTATTGATATATTATCTGTCAGAAAAAAGAAATATATTTGGGTGGTTTGTATTCATTATACTGTCAGCAATTGGTTTTTATACTGTAACGATATATCTTATGCCATTTGGCATAGTAATATTATGGTATATATTGATCATCTTATTTAAGAAAAAAAGTTATGTATATTTGTATGATGGTGGAATAGCGGCAATAATAACTATCTTATTAGCTATTATAATATATTTACCGATCCTTATAGTTTATGGCAGTAGTGTATTATTAAGTAATGATGTTTTTGTAGTTTTACTATTTATGTCTTTTGTAATTGGATTTGGTCATATGGTTGTAAATAATATGTGGGTTTTCTGGAATCGAGAGGTTCAGTTAATAATAATATACTTTATAACATTTGGATTTATAATGATGTTAGCCATGATAAAATATATCAATAAAGAGATGCAGGCGTTGTTAATATCATCGGTATTGTGGATTGTTATATTGCTTTCAATTATGAGAATGTATCCTCTGCCACGAATATGGCTCTTCTTAATTCCAGTTTATTTAGGTTTGGCTTGTGTTGGTTTGGGTTATGTTGTGGAAAGAATTACTCGACATACGCTGTCTATAGCAATTATCGTCAGTATAATATTATTAACTGCAATAAGTAGTAATATAATAATGAATAATATAATTTATAATTCTGATAGCGGCGGGCAATTGATGGTGGATGGTGAGAAAATTACTCAATATATTAAAAATAATTATAGATTGAAAGACGATAAAGTCTTTGTGGTAAATTTAACTTTTTTGTCGCAGATGATGTACTATTTCAAACGATACAATTTGCCTTTGGACCATTTGTTGCGATACAATTCTATAGAAAATAAGGAATTTGTGAGAAATCTGAAAAATCTCATAGTAATTGAAGGTGGCTGTGATCCAATAATGTCATCTTTGCCAAACTTTTATTTTCCAAAGGAACAAAAAGAAAAAGTCTTGAAGGATGCGAAAGTTAATATAAATGACTTTCAATCATGTGTGCTCTTAAAGAAATTTAAGGTTGCATCATTGTATCTATATCAAAGAGAATAATATTTTGAAAGCATCCCTCATGTTTAACAATTGCCATCACCGAACGGGAGAGAAATTGAGCTGGGAGGCGAGGTCGGTGGAGCTTTTAAGGCGCTGCTGGACTTTTTAGAGGGGTTAAGCTTATGATAGCAGTATGTCCTCTCCGGCCCTCAGCCTAACCTTGAGGGGAGTATCTCGGTGGGGACCCAGCCTTTAACCACCTTATCTCTGAGAAAATTAGGGGGCAGCATTCATCATGAATATTGTATTGGCGACTTCTCCTTCGGAGGAAGATAAACACGGCGTCCGGTCCATGGCTCCCCTGAGCCTTGGTTACCTGGCCGCGTGCGTGAAAAAGTATCCGGAGGTGAACGTGCGGATTGTGGACGCCTATGGAGAAGGCCTCACGGTCAACCAGGCCTATGACCGAGTCATGGCCTTATCTCCCGATCTGCTGGGGGTATCCTCAACGAGTTTCTGCTTTCCCAGCGGCATACGGCTCATATCCCGCCTCAAGTCGGCCAGAAGTGACGTGGTCACGGTTATGGGCGGCTACCACCCGACGATGTTTGATAACCTGCTCCTCAGAGATGTTCCTGAACTGGACTATGTGCTCCGGGGTGAGGCAGACGAGAGTTTTCCGGAACTCTGCCGGCGGCTGCTCCGGTCTGAATCCCTGGCAGGCTTGCCGGGCCTGTCCTATCGGGCCAACGGTGAGGTGGTGCGGGGCATCCCGCAACAAATCGAGGACCTGGACGCCATCCCCTTTCCGGACCGAAGCTTATTTACCTATGATGGCTACTTCCATCAATTCGGGGGCTTCCCCATTCCCGAGGTTCCCCCCACCGCCAATGTGGCCTCCTCCAGAGGTTGTCCTTACCATTGCACTTTTTGTCCGAAACTCTTTCCCGAGTGGCGGTACCGGATGCGGAGCGCGGAAAACGTCTTTGCCGAAATCCTGGAACTGCACCGCGCCGGCTTCCAAATCGCCTTCTTCCAGGACGAGAATTTCTCCTACGACATCCCGAGGGTGGAGAAAATTTGTCACCTGATCCTGGAGCATAACCTCAAGATGCGCTTCGCCTTTCAGGGCACGATTCACCATCTGCCGGAATCCGTCTTCCAGTTGATGCACCGGGCGGGTTTTGACGCCCTGTTCGTGGGGGTGGAGTCCGGCAGCGAGGCCCAACTCCGGCGCTATGGGAAGCCGGCGACCAGTAAGAGCCTGGCCGAGGGCATCCGCCGGGCCAAAAGGGCGCATATGCTGGTAGTGGGTTTCTTCGTTTACGGCGGGCCGGGAGAAACGGACCAGGACTTCGAGGCCACCCAAAAGTTTATCCAGGAAATCAGGCCGCATGTCTGCGGCGGCAGCGCCCTGTCCGTCCAGCCGCAGGCGATTCTTTGGGATAAGCTCATCGGCGAGGCCGAACCCCTGAGTCTGGCGGATACCCACCCGCGCCAGATGTATACCATTCCCGGGCAACTGGATAATGAGGTGATCCGGCGGCGGCGGCGGGGATTAAGGCAGGCCTTCTTTAAGTCGTGGCGGCACTGGCGGCGCATCATCGACATCCTCGATCTGCTCAAGTACAATCTTTCCGCCCGGCGCGCCGCCAGACCAACCTTAAAGGATATCAAAATGCTCCTGGGCAAAGGGAAGTCAAAGCCTTCCGGGTGAAGTGGCGGCTAAACTGGCTTTAATCAATGAGGGCGGGCAGTGCCCGCCGGAGAATTTTCCGTCGGTGGTGGACAACCTGCAGCAGTTGAATTAAATTGAGCCTAGGTCAGCACCTCAAGGGAGGAAGAGGTATGGAAACCGCAATCGATGATCTAATGGTCAAGGTTAAGGCCATCGCTCAAGGCCCCAACGCGGATTTGCTCCTCAGGCTGGTGGACATGATCTATGAGCGCGAACGGGTTCAAGAACAGTATGACGACGAACCATTATCGCCGGAAGAATTGGCCGCGATAGAGGAGGCGGACGAGGCGATCCGGCGGGGTGATAAAGATTACTTCATTCCCTGGGAAGAAGTAAAAAAAGAGCTTGGTTTATGAGCTATGATCTCACCTTAGGCCGCCAGGCCAAAAAGGAGATCAAAGCCCTTGATACCCCAACGGTCAAACGGATAGCAGACCGGTTCCGGCAATTGTCTCATAATCCATTCGATCCAAGAATTTCCAAACCCATCAAGATGAAACCGGGCCACCGGACTTCCAGAGTTGGCGATTGGCGCCTTATTTATCAGGTAAATGAATCAGCCATGACCGTCGAAGTAATCTCTATTTGGCCCAGGGGGGAAGCGTATTAAGCCCCTGGGGCAGTGACGTCTCTTCATAAAATCTTACGGGGTTGGGGGAGATAGTTTTAGGGAGTTTTTTTATAAGTGCAGGGGCCACTTACGAGAAAGCCCCTGGCCTCCTCCCTCAAGAAGACTTTCAAGCCAAGACGCATATGCTAAAAATCGCCATCACCGGAGGGGCGGGCACGGGGAAGAGCACCGTGGCCCGGATGTTTAAGGACCTGGGGGCCGAGGTTTTGGACGCCGACCAGGCGGCCCGGGAGGCGGTGGCGGTGGGCGCCCCGGCCTGGCAGGAACTGCGCCGCCTCTATGGCGCGGATTATTTTAATGAAAATGGGGAGTTGAACCGATCTAAGTTAGCACGACTGGTGTTCGCCGACCCGGAGGAGCGCCGCCGCCTGGACCGGCTCATCCACCCCCGGGTGGAGGCGGAGCTTAAGGCCCGGGTGGCGGAGTTGGAGCGCCGGGGCAAGGCGTTGGTGCTGGTGGAGGTGCCGCTCCTGTTCGAAACCGGCCGGGAAGCGGCCTTTGACCGGGTCATCGTGGTGGCGGCCCCGGAAGCGCTGCAAATCCGGCGTCTGAGGGGGCGGGACCGCCGCGGGGCGGATGAGATTCGGGGCATTTTAAAGGCCCAGTGGCCTCTGGCCGACAAGGTGGCCCGGGCCGACTACGTGGTGGACAATGGGGGGGCGCGTCGCTTGACGGAGCGACAGGTGAAAAACATCTGGGCTGAGCTAAAAAATCAGCTTGACAGCGGCAGCTAAAAAGGTTAGCGTGCTTCATATCCTGCCTTAAAGCAATCTACTGGCCCGATACAAGCAGTGATTCCAGCAGTGATGAAGGAAAAAGCCCGTAAATCCCCTTAGTTTGAATTAGAACTTGTCCGCACCCATATTCTGCATTTCGGCTCCGGGGCCCTGGTGGCCGCCGGCCAGCCATGGATCATACGACATCATAGTTGGTAAAATATCAATTTATCCACAACAAAATATCTCGCACTATTAGGAATTATCGGTATGCATGATCAAGAGGTAAGCATGAATTTATCGGAATTGAAACACAAGAAGATCAACGATCTGACTTCCCTGGCCCGGGACCTGAGCGTGGAAGGTGCGGGCGGGATGCGCAAGCAGGACCTCATCTTCGCCATCCTGCAGGCCCAGGTGGAGAAGAACGGGGTCATCTTTGGCGCGGGGGTGTTGGAAATCCTGCCGGACGGCTTCGGGTTTCTCAGGGCCCAGGACTACAATTACCTCCCCGGGCCCGACGACATCTATGTCTCGCCCTCCCAGATCCGCCGCTTCAATCTGCGCACCGGGGACACCATTGCCGGGCAGATTCGCCCGCCCAAGGAGGGGGAGCGCTATTTCGCCCTTCTCAAGGTGGAGACGGTCAACTTCGAGGACCCCGCTGTGGCCCGGGACAAGATTCTCTTCGACAACTTAACGCCCCTTTATCCCGACCAGCGTCTTAAGCTGGAGACGGCCCCGGACAACTACTCCGCCCGGATCATGGACCTGATGACCCCGGTGGGCATGGGCCAGCGGGGTCTCATCGTCGCCGCCCCCCGCACCGGCAAGACCATGCTCCTCCAGAACCTGGCCAACAGCATCGCCACAAACCACCCCGAGGTGGTGCTCATCGTGCTGCTCATCGACGAGCGGCCGGAGGAAGTCACCGACATGCAGCGTTCGGTGAAGGGCGAGGTCGTCTCCTCGACCTTCGACGAGCCCGCGACGCGCCATGTGGCCGTCGCCGAAATGGTCATCGAGAAGGCCAAGCGCCTGGTCGAACATGGCCGCGATGTCGTCATCCTGCTCGATTCGATCACCCGCCTCGGCCGCGCCTACAACACCGTCGTACCGTCCTCCGGCAAGGTGCTGACCGGCGGCGTCGACGCCAACGCCCTGCAGCGGCCGAAGCGCTTCTTCGGCGCGGCGCGCAACATCGAGGAAGGCGGCTCGCTGACCATCATCGCGACCGCGCTGATCGATACCGGCAGCCGCATGGACGAGGTGATCTTCGAGGAGTTCAAGGGTACCGGAAATTCGGAAATCGTGCTCGACCGCAAGGTCGCCGACAAGCGGATCTATCCGGCCATGGACATCCTCAAGTCCGGCACCCGCAAGGAGGACCTGCTGGTTCCGCGCCAGGAGCTGCAGAAGATCTTCGTGCTGCGCCGGATTCTCGCGCCGATGGGCACCACCGACGCGATCGAATTCCTCAACGACAAGTTGAAGCAGACCAAGTCGAACTCGGATTTCTTCGACTCCATGAACACCTGACGGCACACGGCGTCTCGCGTAACGCATTCAAACGGCGGCCTTCGGGTCGCCGTTTGTCGTTTCGGCGGCCGGATCGAGCCGCCCTTGACACCGGTGAGCATCCTGAGAGAGGCACGAGGGGTGCAACAGGATAGGGAAGATCCAATGGCCGAGCGACCGGATGCGGTGGAGCGTGTGGCGGCGGATGCCGCGGCCAAAGGTCTGAAGATCAGCATCGTCGAAACCGAAACCTCTGCTCGTTCCGCAGCGGAAGCGGCCGAGGCGGTGGGCGCAGAGGTCGGCCAGATCGTGAAGTCGCTGGTGTTACGCGGCCGGGACAGCGGCGACGCCTACCTCCTGCTTGTCTCGGGCGCGAACCGGGTGAACGAGGCGGCGATGGCAGCGCTGCTCGGTGAAGCATTGGAGCGTCCGGACGCGGACTTCGTCCGCATTGCCACCGGCTTTGCCATTGGCGGGGTCTCGCCGCTCGGCGGCTCCTCCCGGCTGCGGACATTCATGGACGAGGATCTGTTCCAGTACGCGACGGTCTGGGCCGCCGCCGGCACGCCCCGGCACGTCTTCGAGGTGGTGCCGCTGCAGCTGCGCAGCGCCACCGGCGCGATGGTCGGTCCGGTTACCTGAGGTTGTAGCACCACGCCGA
>JAUSOZ010000009.1 GCA_030655955.1 Deltaproteobacteria bacterium | reverse complement strand
GCGGCGGGCCGAGGAAGCCCTGCGGGAATCGGAGCAGCGGCTGCGCTTCCTGACCTCGCAGCTTCTGAGTGCCCAGGAACGGGAACGGAAACGGATTTCCATGGAACTGCACGACGAGCTGGGCCAGAGCCTGGCGGTGCTGAAGCTCCAAATCAGGGCTATTGAACGGGGCCTGGGGGACGATCAGCAGGATTTAAAAGAGGGGTGCCTGGAATTGCTTCTCTACCTGGACGGGGTGATTGACGACGTCCGCCGCCTCTCCCGAGACTTGAGCCCCGCCATCTTAGAAGACCTGGGTCTGCAGTCGGCGTTGAAATACCTGATCAATGAGGTCAGCAAGCATTATACGGTCAGCCAGGCCTTTAAGGTGGAAGAGCTGGATCAACTATTTCCGGCTGAGGCCCAGATTATTATCTACCGGATTTTTCAGGAATGCCTGACCAACATCTCCAAGCATGCCACCGCCACCGAAGTCTCCATCAGCGTCAAAGAAGATGATGGCTTGATCTCCCTCATGATAGAGGACAACGGCGCCGGTTTCGATCCAACCTTGGTCTTGGCCCGCCGGGCCACCGGCCGGGGGCTGGGTTTGGCCGCCCTCCATGAACGAGCCCGGATGCTGGGCGGGACTCTGGATATCTGGAGCCAGCCGGGAGCCGGCACCAGGATGACCTGTGTCATTCCCGTTGATCGGGCGAGAAAAGCTCTAGGCAATTAACCCGGGAACGGCTTCCTCCGGGCGCCAGTCCCGGTCAGATCAAAAAGCGGCGCCGCGCCGGTCCCTGGCTATCCGGGAGCCGTCCGGCCAGGGCCAGCCTTAATCTCACCGTAGAGCCGAACCGGCTGCCTCCCGTGCCGGCCACAGTTTGATGATGGAGGAGTGCGATGGCGAGCCCGTTCAAGATTTTGTTGGCTGATGACCATGTGATGTTTCGCCGGGGCGTCCGGAGTCTCATTCAAGGGATGGACAACGTGGAGGTGGTGGGAGAAGCCGGGGATGGCTTCGAACTCCTGCGACTCTTGAAGGCTATCCATCCCCACCTGGTGATCATGGATATCTCCATGCCGAACCTCCGGGGTCTGGAAGCTACCCGGGAGATAAAAATCCTTGACCCCGGAGTTAAGGTCTTGATCCTGTCCATGCACAAGGAACGGGAATACCTATACCACGCCCTGACGGCCGGCGCTGAGGGCTATCTGCTCAAGGAAGATGCGGACGGAGAGTTGATTTCGGCCATCGAGACGTTGCGCCAGGGCGGCACCTTCATTTCACCCCTGTTGTCCGCCCAGATGGCCGATATTTTCGTGGACAAATTCCAGGCCGGGAGCGAGCCCCGGACGGGGCCGGGGGAGCCTCTCACCATCCGGGAACGGGAAATCGTCAAGCTCATCGCCGAAGGAAAATCCAGTAAAGAGATGGGCCAACTTCTCTTTATCAGCAGCCGGACGGTGCAACATCACCGCGCCAATATAATGAGAAAATTGAACCTCAAGAAAACGGCCGATCTAGTTAAGTATGCCATTCAGAAGGGTTACGTTATGGCCTCGGTCTTTTGACCGTTCTCCCGGCTGCATCGGCCCGGCGTTTTGGTCTCCGCACTCGTCCTCCCCGTTGCGTTTCTCCTCCCCCCAGCAAAAATTATGTGCCCTATACTTTTTGCCGATATTGTTAACGTCTCGTCCTAGAAATATTTTGCGAAAATATTTTCACCTTCCGGGGGTCGTAGAGGCGGGTTGGAAATCGCCCCGATAACGACCTTGGGCATGGGGCTGGAATTTGTCAGATACTGTCTGGGCACGGCCTGCGTATAGCCTAGGTATTTATACCCAGGGGCAAATAGGCAAAAGTGCTGATTCTTTTCCTCGTCCCGATGCGCTACGCTATCAGCAAGCATTTCATCCGGCTTGAACGCCGGGCCCAAGCGCCATTGCCGGGAGCAGAAAACCATGGACCACCCCTATTATATTTTATTGGCTGACAATCATGCCGGGTTTCGCCGGGCAGTAAGAAAGATCCTGGAAGAGATCCCCGGCGTCAAAGTCACGGGCGAGGCCGGCAATCGTGGCGAATTGTTCGGACTGTTGCAGCAATCACCGCCGAAACTGGTGATCCTGGATATATCCCTGCCCGGTCTCCGGGCCCGGGAAGGAACTCAGCTCATCACCTTGCACTACCCTGAAACCAAGGTCCTGCTTATGGTCTTGGACCAGGGACAGGAATACTTGACTTATGGACTGGCGGCCGGTGCGGCCGGGGTCTTGCCGAAACAGTATGTGGGGGGACAAATCGGTGGGGCCATTACCGCGCTGCGCCAGGGTAAAATCTATGTGCCGCCCCAGGCTCCGGGAAAAAATTCTCCTCCAATGGCGGCGCCGATGGCCACGGGGCCTGGCCGGAAGGGTGGGAATAACTACTGAAAATGGCGATGTATCCGTCTTATAGCCGGAAATTCAGATATCGTCCGGTAAGTCTCTAAATTATTTTGAATGATTTATCAGCGCCGGTTTTACAGTTTGAAAAAAATCCTGACAGGAAAATTTGCATGCCGTTAGCCCTAATTTTGCTTCATTCCATAAATATCGTTGATTTTTTACCAGATAATCAATGGCCAATCTTCCGCCAGGGCTTGGCACGGGTAGTGCCTTTATGGTTGGGAAGAGAGAGTTTAATAGGTAGTTTTACCTAAGGGGGAATAGGTAGTTTGGCGGATTGACTTCATCCCGGCAGATGAGGTTAAATAGCTATAAATTGAATTTTTTCATTCGGCTTGAACTAAAGGATGCAACACCAACGCGGGGGACGATGAGGAGCACGCGCATGGCTAAGCACGACATTCTTTTGATCGGCGACGGCACTAACCTCCTTAAGACGATCGGCTGGGTTTTGGACTATAAAGGTTTTGCGGTCAGAGTGACGGCCAGCCCGGAGGCCGCCCTGGAAGCCCTGGTGAAAAAGAACTATGACCTGGTCATTGCCAAGCTCACCTCGGCTGACCGGGAGAGCTTGGACATCTTGAAACGGGCCAAGCGGCTCAATCCTGAAGTCAAGATCATGGTAGTCAGCGACAATAGCGATGCCATCTTTCCCCTGGAGGCTTATCAGGTCGAAGTCGATGATTACCTCCTGATGCCGGTGAGCCCCCCGGAATTGTGGCGGCGGGTGAGCCGCTGTCTGGAGGACCGGGAGGTGATGGACCTCCAGCCGGTGCGGGGTTCGGCGGCAAGTTCCGGGAGGGGCGATTTGACTAACCCGCAGCTGATGCTCATGTTCCATGATATCAGGGGATCCATGGTAGCCACTGCGGCGTCGTTGAAGCTCATGGCCCGGGGCACGGTTGGGGAAATGAGCCAGAAAGCCAAGGCAAAACTCCATGAAGTCACCGGGCGGATCGAGAACACGATTCATCTGATGGAGGATTTCATCGGCGAGTCCCTGGCGGACCGTTGCCCTGGAGCCGAGGATGAAGCATGCCTCGATTTGAGCGCAGATGTTGTCGAGCCGGTCCTGGCCGAACTGGCCGCAGAAATTAAGGACCATCACATAACCCTGGTGAACCGGTTGCACAATCAACCGGGCGGCAAGCTCCTGGTCAGAGGCAGTAAAGTGTGGCTGCAATCCGTGTTCCGGAATCTCGTCAATAACGGCGTGAAATACGGCGGCTCCAACTGCACCATCGTGGTCGATTGCCAGATTAAAGAGGCTGCCTCCCGTTTGACGGTGTACAACACCGGCAAAACTATCCCTGAGGCCAGACGCTCCATGCTCTTTTCCCCTATCCGGAGCATGCGGCCGTCCAAGAATCGCCGTCAGGGTCTGGGCCTCGGCCTCTCCCTGAGCCGCGACATCATCCAAAACTACGGCGGCGACATCTGGTATGAGGCCCAAAAACACGGTTCCACCTTTGTGGTGTCCTTACCGCCGCGTTGAGCCTTCGATTCAGGGCTGACTCACGGGTTCACTCCGAACAGAAAATTGACGTTGGTCGGCAAATTGGTACAAGCAAGGGCAGGAGGCTCACTAGAGGCTCCTGCCCCTTTTTTGGGGGGGTGACGGCGCGGCGCTGGGGGCCATGGTTCAGAAAGATTTTTAAAAATAATGCCCTGGCCGTGATTTTACCTTGACATCGGCAGACTATATCACTAAAAAGACGATTAAGTATGTCAGAATGAAGCCAGGGCGCGGCCCTGGACCCGAATCGGAACGGGAGGCACGCACCGTTTCTTTTTTCTGGCTACTTATTCACGGCTGTGCCGCCACCGGCAGGGTGGCAATTTTCAGGAGGTTTGATTCAGCATGAAAGTGAAGGGTACGGTAAAGTGGTTTAATGATGCGAAGGGTTATGGCTTCATTTCCCAAGAGGACGGTACCGATGTCTTTGTGCATCATTCCGCCATCCAAGGAGAGGGGTTCAAGTCTCTCCAGGAAAACGAGGCGGTTGAGTTTGAGGTGACCCAGGGCGCTAAAGGACTCCAGGCCCAAAACGTCGTCAAGCTTGGACGTTAGAGGGTAACTGGTTGCGGCTCCAGGGGTCCAAGGCCCCTGGAGTTTGGTTATTTCACCACCCCGTGGCGGATCGCTTTGCCGCGGTTGCGCCCGGGTGTTTTCTCCCGGCGGCGCCGTTCCTCCGGCGTTGCATACTCCCGGCCAGCCTCAAAGGGCCGGCGGGTTGAGTCATATCCTTACCCATGAGTTCCTCAAATCCTGAGTTTTCACCCGCACGCCAAAGCCTGGGCGCCATAAAGGGGGTTGACCGGGGCCGCTTTTCTTGTTATTTTGTTGCATAAGAATGATCTGCCCCAGGGGGCGTGAGTATGTCCAAACTTGCCAATTACTTCACCAAGGCTGACCGCAAAAAGCTCTTCTTCGACTATCTCAAGCTCGTCGGGATCCTCGAAATCGTTATTTTTATCGTGGTGGTCCTGTGGGCTTCCGACGATAAATACCACCGGGTGCAGTCCGCCTTCCCCTGGCGGGAATATGTCTTTGTGGCCTTTGCCTTCCCCATTGTCTTCACCTTTCTTATGGGGGTGATCATCACCGGATTCAACTATTTTCTGGGAGGCGAAACGGAAGTTGCGGCGGATGGAGGGGATTCCCCCGCCAATCAGATGGACGCGGTGATCGGTCAGATCAAGCGTCTGCCCTACCTGAGCCTGTTATTTCTGCTGCTGGTGACCATTTTCGCCCTCTACAACATGAACCATATCATGGCCTGGCTGCGCGATCTGGGCTATGACACCTTCCGCTTCCTCAGTTATGTGCTGGCCGGACTGGGCGTCATCGTGGTCATCTACATGATGTTCTTCCTCTTTTTTAAGTACCGCCTCAATCAAAAGCACATGAAATACCAATATTATTCGGATATTTCCACCAAACACGGCTTGATTATCCTGGATGACCAGACCGTGATCCACAAGAACGGCAATCTCCTGGTCAAGGGGCGGCGTTGGCGGGGCCCCAAGCAGGTGGGGGCGGCCCCCGGCCAGCAGGAGTTGTATGCCCCGGAGCCGCCCAACCCGGACCACCTGCCGATACCTAAACCCTGATGTCCCTGACATCTGCGGGCCGGGGCGCCACCAGCGCCTGCCGGATCCTCATACTGGCTGCACTGCCCCTGGAAGTGCGGCCTTTTTTGCGCCGCATCAAAGCCAGGCCTCGCCGGGATCTGGGGCTGCCGGCCTGGAACTGGGAGGCGGGAGGTGCGGTGGTGGCTCTGTCCGGGATGGGGGCCTCCGCGGCCCGCCGGGCCGGGGAGACCTTGGTGGATCGCCTCCGCCCCGAACTCCTGGTCTCCGTCGGGTTCGGGGGCGCCCTGACCCCGGGGTTGGCTGCCGGTGATCTGGTCCTGGGAGAGACCTTCTGGCATTATAGCCCCGACACCCGGGAACTCAAGGCGGGCTCGCAGCCGCCTCCGCCCCGGTCCCTGCCGCGCCTCTGCGGCGCCCTGAAGCAGGCGGGGCTCACCGCTCTCAGCGGCAGTCTGGTCACCACCAGCCGCATCATCCACAAGGGACGTCAGGGAGAACCTCTGGCCGGTTTGCCGCGGCCGGTTCTGGACCTGGAAACCGGCGTCCTGGCAGAGTTGGCCGCGTCTCAGGACCTGGCCTTTTTGAGCCTCAGGGCCATTACCGACGGCCCCGCAGAAGAGATCCCGGAGTTTCTCCATACTGCCGGGGACCCCGGGGCGACGGTGGGGGTGGGAGCGGCCCTCAGGTGGCTGGCGGCCGACGTGAGCAGGCTTGCCGACCTCCTGTTCCTCTGGCGCCGGAGTCGCATGGCTGCACGCCAACTGGCCGCAGCCTTGACGGTCCTGTGGCCGTTATTGTTGGCTGCCGGGGGCGAGCCGGAGAGCCAGCCAGCTCAGGAAGGGCAGGTAGATGAAGATCCCCACCCAGCCCAGGCAGGTCTCCCCGATGAGAAAGGTCATGGTCAGGTTGAAGCCCAGGATGCCCAGGTAAAGGCCGGGGCCCAGGAGGGCCTGGAAGGGAAAGCGCCGCCGGCCCCAATCCCACCAGCCAGACGCGGGCGCCCGGCTCATGATAAGCTGCAAGACCCCGATGAGTCCTAAGGACACCAGAAACCAGCCGCCGAAGTTGCTCAGGGTGACCCCGAAATAGACCCCGGGCTCGGGATAACCATAGATCTGCCCCAGGAACCAGCGGTACCCCCGGAGAGCCAGGGGATCGATAACGATATCCAGGGTCACCATCAAGACCGCCCCCAGGATGACCGGGCGCCACGACCCTTTGAGCGGGGCCTCCTCCCCCGCCAGAAAAAACCGTCTCCCCTCCCGGTTGCCCGGGGTCAACGCCAGCAACGCCAGGGAATAACTGGCATAGGCCAGAAAGACATAGGACAGGGAATCCATGAAGGGCACCCCGGCCACCCAGAGTTCCTGGTCCACCGTGGCGGGGATATAGAGGTACTCGCCAAAAGGAAAGCCGCAGTGAATGGAGGCGAACTCCGCCGCCCAGGAGATGAGATAGCCCAGAACCAGGAAGGCCAGGGCCCGGCCGGCCCCCAGGTGCCAGATGGCGATCAGCAGGTAGGCTCCCAAAAAGATGAACACATAGGGCCGCAGCCAGATGGTGGACGCCAGGAGCCACAAAAAGTGGACCATACCGCTGCTCCTGAATAGTTCAAAGTTCAAGGTTCAAAGTTCAAGGTTGATGGCCTGGTAAAAAGTCGAAATTTCCAAAAATCGTCAACTTAAGTAGCTGATTTTATTAAGTGCGATTTGGGGAAATCACCATTATTTTGACTTTTTACAGTGCCATCAAGGTTAAGAGTTAATGCAGGGTGCGCACTGCGCACCAGCGGCGGGCGGGATGGGCGCCCTTTTCATGCTTTACGGGTGGGCCAAAGGCCCATGAGGAACTGTTCTGATACCGAGTTGCAATCAAAAAGCAATTTATGGTAGCCGCAGGCTTTAGCCTGCGCCTGCACAGGCGAGACGCCTATGCCACCGATTGATTGCGAAATGGTCTGAAAAGTCTTCCGTAGCGACTGTCTTACGCACCAATTAATCAGCGGAATCGGCGGGCAGTGCCCGCCCTACATATCTGTGCGGACTGCCTGGCGGGAGCGCAGGCCGTTAGCCGTTAGTCCGTAGGGCGGGAAAGCGCAGCGCATCCCGCCTTTCCCTCGTTCCCAAGCTCCTGCTTGGGGCACCTGGTGCAATAAATAGATGATTCTCTCGCAAAGCAAGAGCTTTGCCTGCAATGGGGTTCCCAAGAAGGAGCTTGGGAACCAGAAAAGGTCGGGGCCGGCGGCCCGGTTCCGCCAAACTACCACCCTCGAATGCGAGGTGGTTCGATCGGAACCATACCACAAAGCCGGTTTTCCGGTCAATGGCCGGGGATTGGCAGCCGCAAGGGCCTTCAGGGGCCAGGTCCTGCCCATCCCCAGCCACGGGGCGGCCCCCTGGTTCTGACCCCGGCCCGGTGGCGGCTGATTTCCCCCTGACTCTATGATACAATCAGGGCAAAATATCCCGTCGGGGTCTGGCAGGAGCATGGTGCGCACCCCGCCGCCTGGGGAGGAAGTCTTAGGTGAAGGTTGTTTTGGCCGAAACCGCCGGGTTTTGCATCGGGGTCAAGCGGGCGTTGGAAATGGTTTTAAAGGCCATCAACGAAAACCAGCCCAAGATTTACACCTATGGACCGCTGATCCATAACCCCCAGGTCCTGGAATTGTTGCGGGAACGGGGGATTACGATTCTGCAGCCCGGGGACGAGATCCCGGCGGGACTGGTTGTGATCCGGGCCCACGGCATTCCGCTCCAGGAACGGCGCCTGCTGGAGCAGGCCGGCGGGCGCATCATCGACGCCACCTGTCCCCGGGTGGCCAAGGTCCAGGCCATCATCCGGCGCTGGGCCGCCAAAGGGTGCGCCACCCTGATCGTGGGGGACGCCGACCATCCGGAGGTCCGGGGCCTGATGGGTTACACCGAGGCCCGGGGCTACGTGGTGTCCACCTCCCGGGATGTGGCGGACTTGCCGGGCTTTAACGAGCTGATCGTGGTGGCCCAAACCACCCAGAGCGAGTCCCAGTTCGAGGCCCGGGTCCGGGACATTACGGCCCGGTTTCCCCAGGCGCAGATTTTCAATACCATCTGCGATGCCACCGCCTCCCGCCAGGCCGAGGTCCAGGAACTGGCCCGGCAGGCGGAGGCCCTGGTGGTGGTGGGGGGGCGCAACAGCGGTAATACCCAGAGGCTGGTGGAGATCTCCCAGGCGACCGGTATCCCCACTTACCATGTGGAGACCGAGCAGGAGTTGGATCTGGTGGAAATCAGCCGGTACCAGACCGTGGCGGTTACCGCCGGCGCCTCCACTCCCAACTGGCTCATCGGCAACGTGGTGAACACCCTGAAGCATGCCTGGGCCTTCCGCCCCGGTTCCTGGACCAACTACCTGTACCGCGTCTGGCGCTTTTTCCTCAAATCCAACATCTATGTGGCCATCGGCGCCGGGTCCCTGAGCTACACTTCATCCTTGCTGCAGCAGGTGGAGCCCCAGTTCACCTATTTTTTCGTGGCGTTTTTTTACGTCTACTCCATGCATCTGCTCAACCATTTTACCGACAAGGCCTCCAAACTCAACGATCCGGTTCAGACCATGTTTTACGGCCGCCACCGGCGCTTTCTCCTGGTCACCGGGTTCCTCTCCGCCTTGATCGCCCTGGGTCTGGGAGCCTATCTGGGGCTGTTGCCTTTCATCTTTGTCCTGGTCATGAGCGGCATCGGCCTGATGTACAGCTTCAAGATCATCCCGGAGCCCCTGGCCCGGTCCACCGGCATTTACCGGCTTAAAGAGATCCCCGGGTCCAAAACCATGTTCACCGCGGTGGCCTGGGGCGTGTTGGCCGCCCT
>JAUSOZ010000006.1 GCA_030655955.1 Deltaproteobacteria bacterium | reverse complement strand
GCCACCAAAGGCGGCGGGCACGGAGGCCCGCCCCACTAACTTTTTCATGTTTTACGGGTGGACCAAATCCCAAGAGCGACTGCCAACTGCCCTTTTTCCCCCAAAAAGCCAGGGAGGGACAAAGCCGAAGCCCTGCCCCTCCCATAACCGTTCTCTATATAGTCGCGCCTTAGCGCGTTAGCCAGCGGTCGTTTCTGACGGTGATGCAGGCGTAAGGCTGCACCCATTGGAGGGCGAAGAAGGCGAAGTAGGAGTAGATGATGCCGTAGATGAAGTCCATGTCCCGTTCCTGGTGGATGTAGTAGTACATCCATACCAGGGTGAAGACCCCCAGGCCGGCCAGGAACTTCACCATGACGATGGGGTAGAGCCAGAAGGAGACGAGCAGCATCCCCAGGAAGAGGTAGGTCAGCGGGAACTCGATCTGGGTCATGAAAAAGTCAAGGATGGGCAGCAGCCGGTGTTTGGTCCGGTACTTGCTCAGGATGAACTTGAGCTGGACCCAGTTTTCCCGGAAATTGCTGCGGTCCCAGCGCAGGTACATGCGGCACAGGCCCTTGTAGGTTTCGGGCACCATGGTGTGGACCAGGGCGCTGCGCTGGTACGAGGTGTGGTAGCCCTGGCGCAGGACAAAGTTGGTCAAGGCCCGGTCTTCGCCGATATTGGCGGGCAGGCCCATGAAGGTCTGGGTGCGCCACTGCTTCAGGATGGGCTTCAGGGCTATGGCCCGGTAAGCCGACAGGGCCCCGGGGGTGCAGGTGACGCAGCCGTACATGCTCTGTGAGGCCCGGAGGAAATCGAAGGCCAGGACGAAGCGCACCGCCAGCATGCGGGCCATGACACTGCGGCTGCGGTTGTAGACCTTGACATTGCCGGCCACGGCGCCGATCTGGGAATCGCTGAGCATGGGGGCGATGACCTGCTTTATGGTATCAGGCGTGATGACGCTGTCTGAGTCGATGGTGACGAAGTACTCGCCCTTGCCCCGGGTGAAGCCGGCGTAGAGGCCCTCTTTCTTGCCGCGGTTCTTGGTGAAACGGATGGCCTTAATCAGCTTGGGATAGCGCCGGCGGGCCCGGTCAATGTAGGTCCAGGTGTCGTCTTTGGAGCCGTCGTCGATGCAGATGATCTCCAGCCGGTCGGCCGGGTAGTCCGAGGCGACCGCGGCATAGATGGACTTCTCCACCATGGCGCCTTCGTTATAAGCCGGGATGATAACGGTGACCCGGGGCAGCGGCCCCGGGGGTAGGGCAAAGGATTTATAGCGCAGCCACAGCACGGTGCGCACCAGCTGGAAGGCCAGGTAAGCCAGGGTGAAGGCGGCCCCCAGGGCCATCAGGGGCGAGCCGAAACTATGGCGGCTCAACAACCGCAGGTAGCCGTCGAAAGAGCCCACCTTCAAGGATATTACCAGGCAGGCCGATAAGATTAACGGGACCAGGATTTTGAGGGCCAGGTCCAGGGTTTGTATCCGTTGTTCCTCTTTGGAGCGCCATTTCACCTGTTTCCAGGGAAAGGCAGAGGTTATGGTGCGCATATATTCAGTTCCTCACGTTATGACAAAATCAGGCACTCCAGCTTACAGGTGCAATTGGCTTGCCAAAAACTCTAAAAATAGTTAATTTTTAACTGACTGATATAATTATATAAAAGTCCATGCCTTCAATCCCTCCGCCGGGATCAGGAGGCAAACTTCTCTGCCTGAGAGGATGCCCCGGAAGCATGATAAATATTTCTCAAATTGAGAAAATCACTGAATCAGAAGCGCCCTCCGGGTCTCTTTCTTCAAGAACAGCAACAGACCCAGGGAGTTACCCGCAACAATACGGTAAAAAATATTTGCTGCCGGGGAGAGGCGGTGAGTTCACATTTACGGTATCTTGTGGTAATAAGACAGATGAAAGAGGGATTGGGCGTCCGCGTTGGCAAATTGGCCCGGCAACCATAATTCTCAACCCAGAGGAATGACGGCATGGAGGCAACGGAGAAACCCACAGGGGCAGCAGTAACCGAGGGGTTAAAACTCTGCCAGTTGGGACATGAGGTGAGCGTGCCCGCCGGGGCGCGCATCGTCAGCCAGGGGGAGGACCCGGAATTTTTCTACGTTATTCAATCCGGCCGGGTCCGGGTTTTCCGGGAGACCGCCGACCGGATCCAAACTAATTTGACCGAGTTGCAAGCCGGGGCCTACTTTGGGGAGGTGGCCCTGGTCACCGGGCAGCCTCGCTCCGCCTCGGTGGAGGCGATGGAGGATGCCACCCTCATCAAGGTATCCAAGGAGGAATTCGACCGCCTCTTGGATCAGAATCCGCAACTGGCCCGGCATATCATCCAGCAGTTGGCCAGTTGGCTGGTGGCCGGGGACCGGCGCCTGGAAACCGAGGTGGTACACCAGGTCAAACTGCGGCAGCTCTCCTGGTTCGATTATGTCCTCATGCTGGGGTTGAGCCTGGTTCTCTCCTTGGTCGTCAACATCTATAACGACAACCGGATTCCCCTGATTCACGGTTGGGGGGACAAAAACCTTATTCCCGAAATTGCGCTTAACCAGGCGGAGGAGATGTACCAGAAGAAGCAGGCCATCTTCGTTGATGCCAGGAAAAGCGCCTTTTTCAGTCAGCAACACATCAAAGACGCCACCAACTTGCCGGTGATCTTATTCGATCTGATGTACCCCATGTTCCAGTTCATGGTGGAGCAGGAGGGCAAGGACAAAACCCTTGTGGTTTATGGCGGGACTTTCAGCCGGCGCAACGACATCGATCTGGCCCGCATGCTGAAGCACAAGGGTGTGAAAAACATCGTGGTGATGAAAGATTACTCCGGTTGGAACAAGGTCTTTCCCTTACAAGAGAAAAAGGCCGGCGAACCTGCCAGTCTCTCCCTGGGGTTCGCAGGCTTCCTGGAATGGCTGCCGGTGAGCATCTTTCTCCTTATCCTGATCCCTTCCATCCGGCGAAGTCCTTACCTGTCGGTGGTTTGCCGGGTGCTGCTGGCGGCGATCTTTATCTCCTTCGCCTTGAGCAAAATCATGCGGCCGGCGGTCTTTGCCTTGAACGTGGTGGATTATAACCTGACCCCCGCCTGGGGCGTGAACCTATGGTCCCTCGCCCTGCCGTGGGGAGAATTGATCGCCGGGTTGTTCCTCCTTCTGGGCATCCGCACCCGGGCTGCGGCCACGCTCATCGCCGCCATGAACGTCATTTTTATTGTGGGACTGGTCAACGCCATTCTGCATCACATGCCCATTAACTGCGGCTGTGTGGGCGAAGTGGGCGAACCGGTGAACTGGCTGAAAGTCATGAAAAATGTCGCCATGTTGGTCATGTGCATTCAAATCTTCCTCTACGATCGGTTTATGGTACTGGATCGGGGAGGGTTCATCTTGCGGGATAGAAAGATATGAAGAAAAACTTTCTGACGGTGACCGTGGTCCTGGGTCTGATCCTGATGGGGTTGGTTCTGGGAGGTTGTGGGGAGTCTCGCTCCCAGTTTGCCGGGACGTATAAATCCGTGGAGCCCTTCGGCGGTAAAGATTACATTGATCTCGACCTCCAGGAGAATGGCAAGGGAACCTGGGGTCTGGCGGGAAAAACCGTTGAGTTCACCTGGGTAGTGAATGACGGCAAGATTTTTATTTACACCAAACCGGGCGCCATCCTGGTCGTCACCCCCACCGAGGGTGGGAAGATGTTGTCGGCGGACATGACCGGTGATTGGCACCCCGGTTGTCCGCCCGGTTCCTGCGTGGCCTTCAAGCGGGTTGACGATGGCGGCAAATAGCATTAACGGTTTCCAGACCCGGACCGCTAAACCGGGGCGAAGCCTGGCGTGGGTGTTGCTGTTG
>JAUSOZ010000312.1 GCA_030655955.1 Deltaproteobacteria bacterium | reverse complement strand
GTATTTCTTGCTTTGTTAATATCACTTCCCCCTCACCCTAACCCTCTCCCCCATTGGGGGAGAGGGGAAAAGATGGGACCACTTTGAGGCTCTACCAGCATAAAAAACCCCGTCGACCTAACCTACCCCCTCTCCCCACGCTTCGGGGGGAGAGGGTTGGGGTGAGGGGGGCGATATTTGACGTGAGCGTACTTATGAAATCCTGTACTTGGGGAAAGTTTCCCCGGCCCTCCCCACAAAACCCCATTTAGGGGTATGGATCTTAATTTGCCATGACTACGCCCATCGCCGATAATTACTGCTTTGTCTGCGGCCAGGACAATCCCCGGGGATTGAAGATCTCATGTACCTACCGGGAAGCCGAGATGGCGGCCGAAACCGAGCTGGCGCTGCCCCGCGAGTTCCAGGGCTGGGCCGGCGTCATCCACGGCGGCATCCTGGCCACTCTGCTGGATGAGATGATGGCCCACGCGGTGTGGCATTTTGCCGGCCCCGGCCTCACCCTGGGCCTGGAGGTGCGCTTCCATGCGCCCCTCAAACCCGATGAACCAATCCTGGTGCGGGGCGTGCTGCACACCAAAACCGGCAGCCGCCGCCTGGCCGAAGGCGAGATCATCCGCCCGGCCGACGGGGTCCGCATCGCCTCCGGCAAGAGCCGGTTTTTGCTGCTCAATGGAAAAGAGCCTTAACTCCGGCTCCCGGGGTGCGCCATGCTCCACGTAACCATCCTCATGGTGGGCAAAACCCGGGAAGCCTTCATCCAGGAGGGCCTGGCCTTTTATCAGAAGCGCCTGCAACCCTTCCTGCACCTGACCCTGAAAAGCGTCCGGGAAGAAAAAGAGGCCGCCGGCCTGACTGCGGCCGCGGTCAAGCTGCGGGAAGGCCAGCGTCTTAAAGCTCAGATTCCGCCCCGGGCCTTTGTTGCCGCCCTCACCCCCCAAGGGCGTCAATTTTCCTCGGAAGAATTCGCCGCCTGGCTCACCCGGCTGGAACTGGAATCCCGCCCCCTCACCTTCCTCATCGGCGGCCATCTGGGGCTGGACGAGCCGACCCTGGCCGCCGCCTCCGAGCGCCTGGCCCTGGCCCGCCTCACCCTGACCCACGAGCTCTCCCGCCTCGTCCTCCTGGAGCAGCTCTATCGGGCCATGACCATCAAGACCGGCCACCCGTATCATGTCTAGTGGCGCCGGCGTCCCGCCGGTGCGGCCGGAGGCTGAAGCGTTGGGCTGACAAAATATTCCTCCTGGGAGCGCCTGTCGCTCTGATAGCCTCAGACCAAACTGCCGTCATACCGGTAATGTATCTTCTGTAGGGGCGGACCCATGTGTCCGCCCTCAGGTTGAGGCAACACGCGGATGCGCCCCTACAGACCCCAAGCTTTTCTCACTTCTACCCGCGCGACCTACTATCAGACCAGCGAACCGACCCCCGCCAGCCCCGAAATTCAGCCACACCCGGCGCTTACCCTTGTATCCCGGCGCCTCCTGGGATATGTAATAAGGAGACTTTATCGGCCGCGATAAAGTTGGAGGGGGTTGGCCCGGCGGCGGGCTCCCTTTCATCTCTCGAACCCTATCCTGGTGGAGGCGCTTATGGGATCGGCCTGGCACATCGTCGCCTTTCCGGTAATCCTGCCGTGGCGGGAAGAATTCTGGACCTTACCGCTGTACTTTCCTGATTTGAAGGTGGGAGTCATCCCGGGGTGGCCTGAACAACTGCCATACCAGGGGATGGCCTTACCCTCGGAAGCCGAGGTCCACCCCCGGGAGTTGCAGCATTATAACCCCGGAGACCTGCGCCAGTGGCAGGCCTTCGCAGATTATCGCCGGGACCAGGAGGAGGCAGGCGATAATCTGCTCCAGGCCATTCGCGGCTATGGGCAAGCCACGGCCCCGGAGCCGCAATCACCCCCACCCAGTGCCTGGTCCCTGGCCTGGCAGCTGGAAAAAATGCAGGCCGACCAGGAAGCCAAATTCCTGCTGGTGGACCAGGGGCAAGACTGGCTGCAGGATATCCTCAAGCCGGAACCCTGGGACGAGCGGGCCTCCTACGGACCCGTCTCCGGGGTCGCCGAAACCGTGGACCCCGAACTGGCCAAACTGCGCTACCGCCTGTGGCGCCGGGTGATGGCCCCCGAGACGCCGGACCAGTCGGTCCCCCTGCTCCTGGGCCGCGCCTCCCGGCCCCTGTTCCTCACCTTGAAAGGCTGGCCGGAATGGACTGCCCTCCGGAAGATACAGCTATCCTTACCCGTCTGCCGGAATGGGGCCGAGTGGTCGCAGGTCGCGGGCCAGGCTGGCCGGCCGCCCTGGCAGGAGAAGTTTGTGGATCTCCTGGGGGCCCTGCTCACGGCCGCGGCCGATAACCAGGAGCTTGAGGCAGCCTCTCGAGAACTGCAGGAATTTGTGGAGCATGACATCGTGGCCGGCTGGCCCTTGCCTGAGGTACGGTATGGGGATCTGGAGGTCTGGGGGCCGGATACCGCGCCGGAGGCAAACGGTCCGGTCCTGTGCTGGGGAAGCGCCGGTGCGGGTACCCTGCCGGGATAAACTTTCAAACCGATATGTCAGCAAACCGCATTTTTTGTAGGGGGAACCTATGTGTCTCCCCTAAGGGCGCATACGTAGGTGTGCCCCTACGTTGCGTCGGCAAATTTTTGACCGCGACTCGGCGTGAACCACCAGGGCGCACCGCTGCCCCGCCACCCTCGGGGGCGGCAACGGCAGGTCCAGGCGTGAGGGTTGGGGATTATTCTTCTTCGGGTTCCGGCAGGGCTTTCAAGGGGGTGGTGGGCACGATTTTGGCGGCGGCGATCTCCCGCAGGGCCATGACGATCTCTTTGTTGTCCCCTTTGACCAAAACCGGCGCCCCGCGATAGATCTGGCGCACCCGCTTGGCCGCCAGGTGGATCAGGCCGAAGCGCGTCGGTACTTGCTCCAGGCAGTCCTCAATAGTAACCCGGGCCATAAGTGAGCTCCCTTATTTCCTCAGTGCGTGAAGGTTGATAGGCAAACAGATTTTATCGATTTGTTTAGTTTACCTTTTTTAAGGATGCATGTCAAAAATCACGGTGAAAATCGCCGCACCCAACGGCCCCCGCCCTTTTCTCCCGCCAGGCGCACGAACTCCAGTTGGTCACCCTGCTTCAGGACATACGAGGCCGCCACGTCCCGGCTGTTCACCAGGGCCAGGGCCCGGGGATCGATGTTCAATGGCTCTTTCAGGGACTGGCGCACCTCGCTGACGGATTTGCCGGCGATGGCCGCCTCCAGGTTATGGACTCCGTAGCTGACCTTGACCATACCCGACCGGGCCGGGCTCGCCTGGTTCATGCGGGTCAAATCTTTCAGTTGAGCACTCATGGGACCTCATTATTTGACCGGCTGGGGCCTTGGTGGTCTCCCCGGGCGGCCAGTCGATGTTGTCTGACCAATTCTTTGATCTCGTCGGCTGAATAGGCGCGGCCGCAACCCGGGCAGCCGATTTCCACCCCGGTTCACGTAGGTTTGATGACGATGCTGGCTTTATGGCAATGAATGCATTTCATGGGCTTAAAAATAGGCGGAAAGCTTCGGGAGGGTGTCGTCCACCTGGCGACACTCCCTCAGGAGCCCATTGATATACAGCCAGGTTAAGCTCAGGAGAAATTCCGGGGCGTACTTCTTAGCCCCATGGCTGTCAAAGGCCATCTCCGAGCCGGCCGGGCCGTATCTGAACCGGAAAGACAGGTCGCCCAGGAGGGGCCAGGCCACTTCCCAGGACCCGCCGCTCTGGGCGAAAGTCCCGCAATCCATCCGCCGCACGGCCACCTCCACCACCTCGGGGGACACCGTTTCCAGGATCTCCTCCCGGGCTCCCAGAGCCACATCCTGCACGGGGGCGGTTCCGTCCGGGGCAAAATCCGCCAAAGGCAGCCACTCCGGACCGGGACCGGCATTGGTCAACGAAAACTGCCCCCGGCCGTAGCGGGCCAGCAGGGCCACATAATCCCAGGCAAAGACGTAGGCGTCTTCGGTGGGGACCGCCAGGCTTTTCCGGGCATAAAAGACCCTGAGGTCCGTGCCGAACTCGGGGTCCTGGTCGAAGAGCAGGAAGAGTTCCAGGGGGCGGAAGGGCGCCAGCCGCAGCACCCACTGAATGGTAGCGTAGGGGCGGCCGGGCACCAGTCCCCCCCGGCAGAGCCCGGCCAGGGCGTTAGGGTCAATCCCGGCCAGCCCGGCCAGGTCCTGGCGGTACTTTTTGCGGACGTACTGGCGGATTTGCGCCTCCCAGCCGCCGCCGGCCTCAAAATGCCCCAGGGTCACCAGGTCGTAAGGAAAATCCAGGGAAAGTTTGCCAGGGTTCAGCTTTTTTTGCCCTCCACCCGCTTGTTGAACTTGGCGGCGTCAATGATAAAACGTTCGTGCACGGCCTCGCCAATCTTTTCTTTCTCGTCGAACCCCTCCACCTTGAAGGTGATTTTCTTGCCTTCCACCTGGGTAATCTCGGTGACGGCCCGCACTTCCATGCCCAGGGGGGTGGGGGCGGTATGCTTCAGGTTCATGGAGATCCCCACCGAGGTTTCCCCGTCCCCCAGGTGAGGGGCCATCAGGGCGGCGCTTACGCCCTCGAACAACCCTCCCAGGAAGGGAGTGCCGAAGACGTCGGGGACCTTGGGGAAAAATTTTTGGGCGGTATGCTCCGGCCCGGTTTTAAGCCGCATCTCATTGGTCATGCCTACCGTTAGTGCCATAAGACCTCCTTGTGGCGAATTATTCGCTGTATACAAAAAATCAATCAACAAACTATTATTTGTCATTCTGAGCGCAACGAAGAATCTCCCTTTGGAAGCCGCCGAGATTCGTAACGAAGCTGCGTTCCGTTCAGAATGACATGAATATTCAATGTCTTTTGACTGCAACTTCGTATTATTCATCAGAGCCCGTAGGGCGGGAAAGCGAAGCGCATCCCGCCTTTCGTATTACCACTGCTCCCTTGCTCAGGCTCGTTCCCAAGCTCCTGCTTGGGAACGAAATTGTGTTCCAAGCTCTGCTTGGCCAGGTGCCGATATTATCTTTGACCTTAATTCTTGCCAAGCAGAGCTTGGCGAGAAAGCGGGTTCCCAAGCAGGAGCTTGGGAACCAGGATTAACTTCATTCCCCGCCTTAATGCCCGGCCTTGGGCGTCAACTCCAGCAAGGCAGCGATCTGCCCGGCCAGGTCCAGGGTCTTCTCCTCCGGTTTATCGGTTTTGGGGGTGAGGAGTCGGGGCCGGTTCTGATATGCCGGTTTCGGCGTCACTTCGAATTCCGGCGGGAAGGCGTCTTCGAAGTACATCTGCTGGAAGCCGATGAATTTCAGGTGGTGGGCGGTGGCGTCCAGCACCGGGGTTTCGTCCCGGCCCAGCAGACCTTCCGCCAGGGCCACCCTGAGGCCGGCCAGGGATTCGCCTCCCTGGGTGCAAGCGATATGGCCGTGGCGGTTGGCCAGGAGCATGGAGTCCATGATCTCCTGTTCGCTGACGTGGACCACGGCAACGCTGCCTTCCCCGGCCCGGCGGTGATATTCCTCCGCCAGGCGGATCACCCGGGGCATGGACACCGGGTTGCCGATCATGGCGGCCTGGGCCACGGACGGCTGCACCATTACCGGCACAAAGACGCGTTTGCTTTTATCGGGCTCCAGGTAGTAGCGGAACACCGGGTCGGCGTGGCGGGACTGGACCCCGATAACCCGGGGCAGGGTGTCGATGATCTTCAGGTCGTGGAGGCGCAGAAAACCCTGCATGATGGCGGTGATGTTGCCGGCGTTGCCGATGGGCACCACCACGGTTTTTTTCGCCAGATCATAGTCAAACGTTTGGGCGATCTCGTAGGCATAAGACTCCTGGCCCCGGATGCGCCAGGAGTTTTTGGAATTGAGCAGGGCCACCTGGTAGTTGTCCGCCAGGGCCTCCACCACCTTCATGCAATCATCGAAGACGCCGGGAATCTCCAGGACCTGGGCGCCGCTGCCCAGGGGCTGGGCCAGCTGCTGGGGCGTGACCTTGCCGTGGGGCAGGATCACCGCCGAGGCCACCTGGGGCCCCAGGTAGGAGGAGTAAAGCGCCGCCGAGGCCGAGGTGTCGCCGGTGGAGGCGCAGATGGCGAGCACGCGGCCGCCGCCGGGCTGCTTCACCAGAAAGTTGAGATAGCTCAAGGCCGCGGCCATGCCCCGGTCCTTGAAGGAGGCGCTGGGGTTCTGGCCGTCGTTCTTGAAATAAAAAGGCGCGCCCACCTCGGACCTAAGATCGGGGTTGGCCGCCACCTGGGGGGTGTGGCCTTCGCCCAGGTAGATGATGTCCGTGAGCGGGATCACCGGGGCGATGAGTTCGTAGTACCGGAAAATACCGCTCAGGGCCGGGAGGTTAAGCATGCGGCGATAGTCGAACAACCGCCGCCAGAAGGCCCCGGGGCGCTCGGCCAGACGCCCGGCGTTTTTATCCTCCAGCATGAACAAACCCCGGCAATGGGGGCAGGTGTACAGCAGTTCGGTAATAGCAAATTCAGCGCCGCACTCTAAGCAGCGGTAGACCATCTCCCCAGTAGGCTCGGGGATGAGGTGGGGCCGGATGTCGTCGGGGAATTGTTCGGGTTTCACTTCGCCTCCGGATTAAGACACCGGCGGGACGCTGGTGCCATAGATTCATACCTAATGAGCGCTCAATGAACAATTTCCACACGGCGGGGACCTGCGTGTCCCCCCAAAAGGGCGCACACACGGGTGCGCCCCTACGTTTCGTCTGTGATTCTATCGACAGTAATTCAGTATCAAGTCGTCAAATGATACTTCTTCAGCTTATATTGCAACAAACTCTTGGTGATGCCCAGGAGTTCCGCGGCCCGGACCTGGACCTGGCCGCTTTTTTCCAGGGCCCGGCGGATCATCTGCTCCTCGATGGAATCCAGGGCCTCGGGCAGCGGGGTGTTCAGGGGGATGAAGCGGTCGATGTCCAGCCGGGACTCGGCCGGGGCGGGCGCCAACTCCCCAGGCAGGTCCTGGGGGCTGATGACGTTGTGGCTGCACAGAATGACCGCCCGCTCCATGACGTTTTCCAGCTCCCGGACGTTACCCGGCCAGGCGTAGTGGACCAACACCTGCAGGGCTTCCGGGGTGATGCGGGTCTTGTCCCGGAGGTTTTCCTGGACATACTTTTTAATAAAATGGGCCGCCAGCAGGGGGATGTCTTCCTGGCGCTCCCGCAGGGGCGGCAGGTGGAGGTGAACCACGTTGAGGCGGTAGAACAGGTCCTCCCGGAAACGCCCGGCCTCCACCTCCTCTTTCAGGTCCCGGTTGGAGGCCGCCACCACCCGGACATCCACCTTGATGGTGCGGACGCCGCCCACCCGCTCGAATTCCATCTCCTGGAGCACCCGGAGGAGCTTGACCTGGAGGCCCTGGGACATTTCCGCCACTTCATCCATAAACAGGGTGCCGCCGTCGGCCAATTCGAAGCGGCCCTTGCGCATGGCCACGGCGTTGGTAAAGGCGCCCCGTTCATGGCCGAAGAGTTCGCTCTCCAACAGGGTCTCGGTCAAGGCGCCGCAGTTGACCGAGATGCAGCTTTTGGTGGCCCGGTTGCTGCACTGGTGAATGGCCCGGGCGATGAGTTCCTTGCCGGTGCCGCTCTCGCCGGTAATCAGGACCGTGGCCCGGGATGCAGCCACCCGCTTCACCAGGGCCAGGATTTCCTCCATGACCCGGGACTCTCCCACAATGTTGGGGAAGCCGTACTTTTTTTCCAATTCCTGGTTCAGCAGACGGTTGGTCAGGATAAGGTGGCGGTGTTTCAAGGCCTTGGCGATGGTCATCAGGATTTCGTCGTTTTTGAAGGGCTTGAGGATGTAATCGAAGGCGCCTTTTTTCATGGCCGAGACCGCTTTTTCCACGGTGCCGAACGCGGTCATGATGATCACCGG
>JAUSOZ010000311.1 GCA_030655955.1 Deltaproteobacteria bacterium | reverse complement strand
CTGGATTTCTCCACCCTTGGGGGTCGCGGCCAGGGCGTTGACCAGGAGATTGGCCAGGACGCGGTCCAGGGAAGGTTCATCCACCATGATGGAGGGCAGGTCGGGGCTCGGCGGGACCAGCAGTTTGACCCCTTGGTGCTGGGCCAGGGCGCCGAAGTGGTGGAGCAGGCGCTGGATAATAAAGGTCGGAGGCACCGGCTCCGGTCTCAGGGCCAGGCGCCCGGATTCAAACCGGCTTAAATCCAAGACATTGTGGAGGTGCAGCAGCAGGCCTTCGCTCCGTTGAATGATGCCCTGCAACTTGTGATGGATCTCGGGCGGCAAGGTCTCATCCTCCAGGGCCTCGATGGTCAGGCGCACCCCGGTCAGGGGCGCCTTGATGTCATGGACGATCATGGAGAGAAAATCGGCATTGGCCGCCACCCGGTCCCGCTCTTCCTGAAGCAGCCGGGTTTTTTCCCCCAGGGCGCGGGTCATGGCATTGAACGACTCGGCCAGTTCCCCCAATTCATCCCGGCTGGTTACCGGAATATCCCCGGCGAGTTCCTCTTGGGTCGCCCTGCGGGTACCTTCGGCCAGGTGGGCGATCTGGCGGCGCATACCGGACGAGAGCCAGAAGCTGAGGAGGCCGCCGATGAGGGCAGCGCCGGCCCCCACCCCAAAAGTGACCAATTTCAAGGTCAGCAGCGTCGGTTCGAGTTCCCGGCGGCTCACCCCCACCACAATCAGGCTTTCCCAGGGTTTTTCGCCTTCTTCCAGGGGCAGGTAGGTGACGGTATAGCCCTCTTGGCCCAGTTGGAGCTGTTGCACCCGTTCCAACGGCCCCTGGCTGCTGACCGCCAGGTCCCGGTGGCGCTGAAGCTGCTCCAGGGCGCTCTCCGGCAGGTCTTTAAAGGAATTGACCACCAGGCGATTGCCATAGAACATGGCCACCTCGGCCCCGGGACTGGACAATGACTCCACAAACCCCCGGTCGATGAGGAGCCCGGTGAGGACCACCCCCACCACCTTATCCTCGTACCGGATGGGGGCCGAGGCGCTCAGGGCAATGGAATCTTTCCATTGCGTCATCCGGGAGGCCTCTTTACCCTTGAGGCCGGCCCGCACCAGGGGGTTGCTGGAAATATTAACGCCCAGGGCCCCGGGATCGTGGGCCCGGACCTGGATGACCCCCTGGTAGTCGGTAATGGTCAGGATGTGGAGGCCGGTGGCCTTCATCAGGGGGGTTACCAGGCGCCGCAGGGCTTCAGCGTTGCCGCTGGCCAGCAGTTCCGCATAGGTGGGGTTGTCGGCCAGGAGGCTGGCGGCCTGCTCCACCCGTTGAATCTTGCCCCGGTATTCCGCCAGCACCAGCCGGGCCACCAGTTCCACCCGCTGGCGGTGCCAGTCCAGGATCTGCCGGGTAGCCAGGTATTGGATCACCAGGAGCAAGCCCACCAGGGCCATGAGCAGGGAGATTAGCGTGACCCCGAGTAGTTTGCCGCCGACTTTGCTCCTCCGCCACATGGGCGAAATGATAGCATATTTAGGAGAATCGGGGAACAGCAAGCGAGAGCTGCCCGGCCCTGACTGCAGCCAGGGGGTTTAAAGAGCAATCAGGCAGGAAGCGCGTCTGGCGGCGGGGAGAGGATGGTCGTCGCCCGCCCGGTGTTGGTCCGCGTCTTGCCGGGGCAGGACCTGGCGCCGGCCAGCACCCCGAGGCGCTGGACCGGCCCGATCCGGGGCAACCGCTCCATGGCTTCCGGCCGGATAAGAGCTCCATGACGGAACCCGGTGGCCCCTGCCGCCATCAAACCCCGGGGGCGGGCCAAATCATGGGACAAAGCCGGCCGCGCTTGCAGACTCGGGGGAACTGCAGGCTCACTCCCCCTCTTTCCCCAACTCGTCATAGACCCAGCTCAAGGCTGCGGACGTATGGGGAAAGCCGATGGTGCTGGTGAGCAGGATGATGGCGTGGTAGATTTCTTCCGGGGTCGCCCCGGCCTTTAAGGCCCTGCGGGTGTGACTATGTACCGAGCCCTCCGAACGGCTGGCCGCGGCCGCCGCCAACTGGATCAGGTGAGCGGTCTTGTCATCTAAAGGCCCCTCCTGGCGCACCGTCTCGCCCAACTGCTCCAGGGCCTTGATGAAGTTTCCGTGTTTTTCCTTAATGAACGAATACCAGCCGGGATACTTTTCTTCGGACATGATGTTAGCCTCCGGGTTTTGGCCGCAGCATTTTTCGGTCCGGCACCATGATTTTTGCGGACCTGAGCCTTATGATGGTCATCTCATGGGCTCATGTCAAGGAACGCCCGCCCCACGCGGTTCCATCGGGCCGCCGCCTGCCGGCGATCCCGATCCAGTCAAGGGGTTATTTCCCCCTGAGGTTATTTTGCTTGCTTAATGATTTCAGGAGCTATATTTTTTAAAAGAATTCAGGAGTTCAGGGCGATTATCCGCTAGGGGGAGGAGGAAGGGGTGGGCAGTCCTGGGGCTTGGTGGCCCCTAACCAGCCTCGGCAGCCTTGGCCCGGACGGCGCTCATGCCTGATTAACCTTGAAAAGCCGGAGGTTATGATGTGCCGATTTATCCTCACCACTATGCTCCTGGCGGCCATCCTGGGTTGCGGCGGTGACAGCGCCGACAAGTACATGCAGGAAGGGTTTGTCTATTTTCAACAGCAGAAGTATGACGAGGCCATTGCCAGCTACGAAAAGGCCATCAAAGCCGAACCCCGGGCCGCGGCGGCCTACAACATGATGGGCATGGCCTACCGTTTCAAGTACAACCAGCTGGGGGTGCCGGAGTTACGTCAGAAAGAGATGGCGGCGTTTCAAAAAGCCATTGAGATCGACCCGAAGAATTGGGTAGCCATGATCAACCTGGCCACCGACTACTATGCCGACGGCCAGAAAGGCAAGGCCGCGGCCCTGTTCAAAAAAGCCCTGAAATTGAAACCCGATCACCCGGAAAAGGCCGAGATCGAAAAAATGATTGCGGCAGGCGAACCAAAGCCTTGAGAATTCCAACGGCCATGGGATTGGCGCTGGCCTTGCTCCTGGCCTGCCCCGGGAGTCGGGCTCAGGCCCTGGGGCCCCAGGGGGCCGAACTGGCCGGGCGTTTGGGCTGCCTGGCCTGCCACGCTCTTCACGGTTCAGGGGTCAAGCTCGCCGCACCGCTAGACGGGGTTGGGACCCGCTTAACCGCGGCGGAATTGGCCATCGCCATCGCCTATCCCCGCCAACGCCACCCCCGGGCCAAGATGCCCAGCTACGCCTACCTCCCCCCCATGGAGCAGGCGGCCCTGGTGGAATTCCTGCAAAGCCTCAAGTGAGCACCGGGATCATCCCGGGCCGTTTTTCCCCTTAGAAGGCGCCGCCCCCCGGCCCTTAACCAAACTTCCGCATAAGTCTCCCTTGAAAAGTTTTCGTAGGGGCGGTGCGCTCACCGCCCCTACAACGGCTTTTCATAGTTTACGGGTGGGCCAAAGACCCATGAGCGACTGTTCTGAAAAGTTCTTGGTGGCACCGGCATCTTGCCGGTGCGGCGCACAGGCTGGAAGCCTGTGCCACCAAAGGCGGCGGGCGCGGCGGCCCGCCCCGCCGGGCTGATCTATTCGCTGTACCGGCGGATGATGATGATCCCCAATGCCAGGCAGACCACGCCGTAGGCCGAAAGGAGGGCCAGGGACTCCAGGCTCTCCAGATTCCAGAAGGGAAACCGGAGGAGGCGGTTGGTATGGGTCAGAGGCAACGCCTTGATGATATCCCGGAGCAGCCAGGGCATTTCGTCCACCGGAAAAAACGTGCCGCAGAAAAACGCCATGGGCATGATAAAAAAGTTGGTGAACGTGGCCGTGTCTTCATGGGACCGGGATTTCATCCCGACGATCACCCCAAAGGCTGCGAACACCAGACAGTTGAGGACCAGGACCAGAAAAAACATCAGGTTGAGGTGCAAGCCGGTGGATAGAAACAGCCCCAAACCCAGGAGGATGCCCGAGGCGAACAACCCCCGGACCATGCCGGCCAGGATCTGCCCCACCACGATATCGGCGGCGGTCACCGGGGCCTGGATATAAACCTGAAAAGTGCGAAAGTGGAGGCGCCCCACCGTCATGCTGGTGGCAATCCAGGTATAGGAGTTGGTCATGGAGGTCATGGCGATGAGGCCGGGGAGCAAGTAGTCCAGATAGGTACCCCCCGACATGGCCACGCGTTTTCCCAGTCCCAGCCCAAAGGCCAGGAGATAGAGCATGGGGGAAAACAGGGCGGAGACTACATAGCCCAGCCGCAGCAACCGGCGCCGGAACAGCAGGAGTTCACGGTAGAAGATGGGAAACCAGTTCAATTGGTCAGCCGCTCCCCGGTGAGCTGAATAAACACGTCCTCCAGATTGACCTGGCGGATGATGACCCCGGTGGGCTCAGTTTGGGCCCGGGCATAGGCCTCCTCTTTGTCCCGGACCAGCAGATACTGCCGCCGCCCGCTGTTGAGGGTTTCCACCACATACCCCCCCACCTTGGCCACCAGGGCGGCCGGGGTGTCCAGGGCGATGAGCCGGCCCCGGTTCAGGATCCCCACCCGGTCACAGAGCATCTCGGCTTCTTCGATATAGTGGGTGGTCAGGATAATGGTGATGCCCGAAAGCTTGAGTTCCTGGATGAGGTTCCACAGCTGGCGCCGCACCTGGGGGTCAAGGCCCACGGTGGGCTCGTCTAAAAAGAGCACCCGGGGCCGGGACACCAGGGCCCGGAGGATCAGGAGCCGCCGCTGCATCCCCCCGGAGAACTCCCGCACCAGGCTGTGGGCGCGTTCCTCCAGGTTGCCGAACGTCAGGAGTTCGGCGATCCGGGCCGCAAGATCCGGCATTCGGTGGAGCCGCCCGTAGATCCACAAGTTTTCGTACGCGGTCAGTTCCCGGTCCAGGTTGATTTCCTGGGGGCAGACCCCGATGAGCTTTTTCACCGCCAAAGGCTGGCGTACCACATCAAAGTCGTGAATCCGGGCCGTGCCCCGGCTGGGCCGGGCCAGAGTGGTCAAAATCTTGATGCAGGTGGTTTTGCCGGCGCCGTTGGGGCCCAGCAAGCCAAAGATCTCTCCCGGGGGGATCTGCAAAGATAGACCGTCCAGGGCCACCAGGTCCTGGTATTGTTTACCCAGATTGTCGGTAACGATCATCGCGTGCATAACCAGGTAGTCGGCAACCGCCGCGGCTTTTTAGGGCAGGGTCCCAGGGTCCTAGAGCATTTGCCAAAATTCTTTCCTCGTATCCCCTCTCCCCCCAGCGGATAAGAAAAAACTTTTGGCAACGAGTATAAGGGAGCCAGCCAATCCCGTCATAAAATAATACCCTGACTCGATCTTGGCAAGGGAGGGGGCAGGAGGGCTAATACGAAGTTGCAGTCAAAAGACATTGAATGTCCATGTCATTCTGAACGGAGCGTAGCTTCGTTACGAATCTCGGCGGCCTAAAACGAGAGATTCTTCGCTGCACTCAGAATGACAAAAAATAGTCATTTGAGTGCTCTTTGGTATAAAGCCCGGTTTCCGGAATTTAGAGGCCGGATCAGGCCCTGGGGGCCCGGACCCACCGAAGCGGTACATTTTGAGGCTGGGGTCAACGGCAGGTCCCGGTGGCAGGGTTCTGGCCCCGGCCACCGGGGATTGCATCAGGGGTTAGACTGGCAGGCAGTCCCGCCCCGGGCACTTCAGATCAGAGGGCGGCGACTTTGCCATCCTCGACCACGTATCCCAGGGTTTTGAGGATGGCGGCCTGCTGGTCGTTGACTTCCTCGAGGACTCGTTTCAGTTTGCCGTCGGGGTCCTTGGCGTAAATGGCGGTCCGCAATTCGCGCAACTCCTCCATGGCCTCGTTGGGGGTCATAATGATACCCTTCGCAGCCAGCCGCTGGCTGAGCAGGGTGAGGTAATCGAGCGCCACCACACAGACAAACAGGTGAACCCTGATTTTCGAATCGGTCCAGTGGTATAAAGGCAGCAAGGCTTTTTGGAAAAGACTGCGGTTATCCTTGGCGTTGCCGTTAGGCCGGTTGTTAGCGGCGCTTTTGGCATTGCCCAATTCGGGTCCCAGGACGGCCCGGGTCACGCAGGTGTCATAAATCTCCTCCACCCCCCAATCCTCGTGATCGGTGATGAGGATATTCTTCCCGAACAGGCGTACAACGCTGGCCATCTGGCGATGATCCAGCTGGAACTCGAGGCGGAACTGGCCTTTTTCCTGCACGAAATTTAACTGGAAGAGGTCTGGACTGATCTTGAGGCGCAGGCACAGTTGCGCCAGGTGAGTCTTGATGGACTCGATGGCGCTGGCCTGGTTGGCTTCCTGAGCCTGGCGCTGCGACAACGCCAAGGTCTCTTTGCGCACTCTTTGCACTTTCTTGCCCAGATCCTGGTAGCTCTTATGAAAGCTCTTGGGGTCAAAGGTGATCACTACCCGGCGAGGCTGCTTCCAGAAGGTGGCGTGGGTTTCATAAAACAGGATCTTCTCATCTTCCTTGGCGACGGGAGAGAGCTGAATGCCGCGATTGCCCGGGAGGGGCCGAAAATCCTTCAAAGAGATTTCCGTCAATTCAGGGGCAACGTCAGGGGCATAGGAGACAATGAAATGCATGCCGTCTTTGGCGTCGATTTGCTCGATAATGGGAGCGGCATCCATTTCTTGATTAACCAGCAAGGTAACATCTTCGATACCCACCCCCAGGTTGGAGACCTTGCCAAGGAGATGTTCCAGGTGATCATAAAAACCGGTGACGGGCACGCCGCCGGAGTAACTCTGGTAATACAACGGGATCCCCTGGCTCCACTCGGTAATCAGGGCCAACCCTAACTTCTGCTGGGCCAGGTGTTCCGCCAGAAAATCCTGATCCGGCTGGGGCATGTCGGCAAAGACCGACGGCTTGGGGGGAGCGGAGATATCGGCGGCCTCAATGATCAGCCGATGTTTCTGAGCCGGCAAGAGAGCATTGATCTTTTTAAAAAAGGCCGCCTTGATTTTTTCCAGGTCTAGATCGCTGATTCGATCCCAGTGGTTCCAGAAATTTTGGGAGTTCAGGGATTCCAGCCTCAGGGGACGGATTCTCTGAATATCCGTGGTTTCGTACCAGTTCGCCAGTTGCCTTTTACTGGTGGGGGCGATAGCCCGGTTCAGGGCGGCATAGAAGACCAGTTCTCCCAGCGAAGGCCCCCGCACCCGTTTTTTGGGAGGCAGGATCTCATTAATCATTCCGGCCAGGTCCACTTCCCGATCGAGTTCGTTGAGGGCAAAAATCGACCCGAATTCTTTGGGCGAGAACCCGCCTTTTCCCAAGGCCGCCTCAACTTTATCGGCGGTGCCCAGGTACACCTGGTTGATGGTGGTGGGTTTGCCATAGACCCGCTGGGTTTCCCGAATGTAGAAATATTCGTGACCTTTTTTCAGTTTTTTGTATAAATGTGCCATATTTATCCCGGTTATTTAAAAGATTAAGTTACTGTTTAAACTAACCATGGTTAAACCATACCAGATTTATCTTAAAAAAGAAAATGAAGAAAAGTACTCTATTTTATAGAGCAAAATACTCTTTTTGCCGCCTTCCTGGCTGGATTCACTGCGCTATTCGGCTCTAGGGGGACTACGGCAGGGTTTAGGAAGCGACCGTGACCGTATAACCTTTGCGGATGGCGTACCGCACCAGGTCGGTATTTTTCTTGAGGTTAAGTTTCTTCATGATTTTCGTGCGATGATTTTGAATGGTGCGGAAACTGAGAAACAGGGTTTCCGCAATTTCTTTGCTCGATTTGCCCTCGGCGATCATCTTGATGATCTGAATTTCCCGAGGCGAGAGGGGGTCGGGTGTTTCGGCGTCGTCGTGGCGCTGGGTCTGGACATAGAGGTTGACCAGGTCATTAGAAAGCAGCGGGGACACATAGGTCATCCCTTGCCTGATCTTGTTGATGGCGTTGAGGAGTTCCTTGGGGGCATCCTCTTTTAACAGATAGCCGTCAACTCCGGCCGATATGGCATTATTCAGGTATTCTTTCTTTTTGTGCATGGTCAGAATCAGCACCTTGACGGCCGGGTAGGCCTTCTTAATCTCCCGAGTGGCTTCTATCCCCGGCAGAGACGGCATGGAGATGTCGAGGATCACCATATCCACCGCCAGGCCCTTGAGCAGTTCCAGAAGTTGGAGGCCGTCCCCCACCTCTCCCACGACCTGCAGTCCCGGTAAGGCCTCAATGATTTTCTTAATCCCCTCGCGCACCAGGACGTGATCTTCGGCCAAGACAATCTTATACATAATTATTTCCCGCGTTTAGCTGTTGGTATGAAAAACCCAATGGAGGTGCCCCGGCCCTTCCGGCTCGAGATCTGGAGCGAGCCCCGGGCCATGAGAGCCCTTTCATTCATAGCGGTCAACCCCAGACTTTTTTTGGCAACTTTGCCGGACATAGCCTGCTGCAAATTAAACCCCCGGCCATTATCCCGGATCGTAAAGGATACCTTGCCTTCCTCTCGGGTAATGTTCACCGAGACCAGGCTGGCCCTGGCATGTTTGACCACATTGGTCAAGGATTCCTGAAAAATGCGATAAA
>JAUSOZ010000309.1 GCA_030655955.1 Deltaproteobacteria bacterium | reverse complement strand
AGGAGCCACTGCAACCGGGAGAGGATCCAGCGGTATTCATCGAAAATGCCCTGGCGACTATCAATCACCTGCAACTCTCCTGCTGGAACCGTTTCTTACCCACAGCCAGACCTGGGCCATGACCCGGCGGCTCGACTGGTTTTTATCCGGTCCCGACCCTCATCTCACCTAGCTTGGTTAACCAGACCATAAAGCAAACGTTCCCATTCTGCCATAATTTTATCACGTCCCAACCAGGCTTCGGCAAATTGACGGGCCTTAAGCCCCATTCTTTTCCGGGCATCTTCATCCTGGGCCAGGTGATTGATGGCCTGGGCCAGGGCGCCGGCATCTTCCGGGGGTGTCAACAGGCCAGCCTGGGACTCCGTGGTGACCCGGCCCAATTCCGTCTCCGGCCGGGCCGTGGCAATAAATGGCCGCCCCGCAGCCAGAATGTTGCCCAGTTTGGAAGGCATGACCAGGTCTGAGGCCTTTTGCTTCTGGACTACCAGGTGGATGTCGGCCGCATTCAGCAGCAGAGGGAATCGGTCTCGCGATTGTAAAGGGAAAAAACTCACCGTTTCCAGGCCCAGACGCTGGGCCCGGTCCATCAGCCGCTCCCTGGCAGCCCCTTCCCCCACGAAAACATAGCGGATGTCTTGATTATAACGGGTAATGACCGCCGCGTCCAGGATGACTTCCAGCCCCTGCTTCTCCCCCATATTCCCGGCATACAGGACCATGATTTCGGCGTTCAGCCCCAACTCCCGCCTCAGAAGATTCCGGCGCTCTCCGGGCTTGATATCCTCAAGGTCAGCCCAGTTGGGCAGGAGGTGAACGCGTTCGGCCACCACCCCTTTATCCCGTATTCTGGCCGCCATGGCCCGGGAAATGGTGGTCACCGCCTGGGACCGGGTGAAGAGGAAGCATTCCAGGCGCGTAAGGCAGGCGAAAAGGAGCGGTTGATGGATGATCGCCAATTCACGGGCAGCATCCAGCTGCAAATCCTGAACGTGGAAAATAAAGGGGACCTTCCGGCGCCGGGCCAGAAGAGCCGGGATCAGCCCCGATTGCAGCAGGGGGCAGACTGCCAGGATTACGTCCCAGGGCCGCTCCCAAAGGGTCGGCCACCAGGCGAGGCAACTGGCCCCGAAGGAGAGTTCATGCAGCATCCGGCCTCTGCCGGTCACCCGGGCGGGGGTATAGAGGGGGGCCCGCAGCACCTCCACCCCATCCAGCCATTCCCGCCGCCAGGCCGGCCGGCGGTATGCTGCCGGCACCCGCCACGCCGGATAATAGGGGGGCGCGGCGAGGACGGTGACCGCGTGCCCCCTGGACCTCAGCCAGGCCCCCAACTCCCCGGTGTAACGCCCGATCCCGACAAACTCCGGAGCATAATTGATGCCGTGAATCAGGATACGCAGCGCCACTGGTTCATCCTTCCTGGCCCCGGGCCGTGACGATCAGGCAGTCCCCGGTCAGGCTCCGATTGAGATGCCTAAACCAGGGCAACACCAGGGCTCGGGCTGCCAGGGTCAAGCCGGCTGCCATCGGCGCCGACCGCATCACGCGGTTGGTCCGGCCTTCCCGGGCAGCCAGGCTGACACAGAGAGATTGGGCCATCCAGAGAGCCGGGGTGTAGGTGTCAAGAGCCGTGATTTCATAGCCGGCCCGCTTGAGGACCGTGTGCAAGGTTGCCGGGGAAAAGTGCCAGAGGTGGAAGGGCACATGCCAGTTGACCCAGGCGCGCCCGAATACCCGGCGCCAGAGACTGGCGGCGTTGGGGCAGGAAATCCAGACCTCGCCGGCTGGCCGCAGCAGGCGCCGCACCTCGGCCAGCATCTGCACCGGGTCCCAGGCGTGTTCCAGGACATTGGCCAGGACCACCACGTCGAAAGACTCCCGGGGCCTGAATTGCCCCAACGGCGCCGTGTGCACCCGAAAACCCCGCTGGCGGGCCAGGGTCGCGGCCGACTCGTTCAACTCCAGGCCTTCCACCTGAAAACCGTTATCGGCATACAGGCTCAAGCCCCGCCCCTCATTGCACCCCACGTCCAGCAGCCTCCCGGCCCCCCGGCGTCCATGGAAACCCATATCCCCGTCCCATTGCAACCAGAGGCGATACAGGCCGGAGGTGAAGAAGCGCTCCCTGAGGCCCCGGTAAGCGCTGTTCGGGCTTATCCCGGCGTTATAGAATTTTTCATATAACTCTTTGAGTTCACTTGCCGCGGGCCGGGGCCAGGTCTGCTCCAGGCCGCAGTGGGCGCACTCCACAATGGCAAAGGCGCCGGGCGCCCCGAACCGGCTGTCAAACAGCCCGTCCAGGCGAAGCCGGCAAGACTGGCCGCAAATACCGCAAAGTCGATTATCGTTTGGTAGCGCAGTCATGCAATCGACCTCAGGCCGTCCTATCCTTGTATTTCTGCGACATCGGCGATTGGGGGTGGCGCAATTCTTCCAGCTTGAGACTGATCTGGTAGTCGTAAAAGGTGTGGAGCAGGCAGTAGCGAAACCCCATGCGCCCATCCAAAAAACCCAGTTTAACAAAGTACATCCAGCAAAATTTTATCAAGGCCCGGGCCGGCAGATACCGGTAAGCAAGATTTTTTAAAAACCGCCGGCGCGCCGGCCCCCTGGCCCGCAAGGCCGCAGGCAACCCCCGGGGTTGTTCCGGTGCGCTCAGGGTCCGGTGGGCCTCCACGGCCTCCAGGCTGGAATAGACGTTGTGACGCTCAAAATAGCGTTCGATTCCCTTGTAATCATAATGGATGAGCGGGTGCTTGAGGTAGCCCGGGGGGCCCGTAAGGAGGATGTGCTCGTGGACCATCCGGGCTTCATAACGTCCCTGCCCCCGCCGCAACAGACGCAGGTTCCAGTCGGGATACCAGCCGCCGTGCCGGATCCAGGTGCCGGCAAACCAGTTCTGCCGGGCCACATAGTAACCGTGGTGTTGGGGCGAGCCGCTGACCAGGGCCGCAATCTCCCGGGCCAGATCCGGGGTCACCCGCTCATCGGCATCCACAATCAGAATCCAGTCGTGCCGGAAGTCAATAGTATCCAGGGCCCAGTTTTTGTGGGCGGAGAAATTGTCAAACTCCCGCTGCACCACCCGGGCGCCGCCTCTGACGGCAATATTAACCGTATCATCGTCACTGTAGGAATCCAGGACCACGCAGTCATCGGCCCAGGACACGCTCTCAAGGCAAGCGCCCAGGTTGCGCTCTTCATTCTTGGTGCAAATTAGCACCGATACCGGAGTCTTACGGGAGTCGTGGGTCATGATCGCCTCCGGGCCGGCTGGGGCCGATTCCGGGTCTGGTTCATCTCCCGGTGGCGCCGATGCTCGTCGATGATCCGGACATAGGCCTCGGCCAGTTGCGTCGCGATCCGGGGCCATTGATACCGGTCCTGAACCAGAGCCCTGCCCTTCTGGCCCATGCCGGCAGCGGCGTCAGGGTCGGCCAGAAGTTCCAGAATCTGGTCGGCCAGGGCCGTGGCCTCACACGGGATCACCCTGCCGGCCCCGCCGGTTTCCACCTCCGGCCAGATATTGACCTGATCGGAAATAATCACCGGCAGGCCTACGGCCATGGCTTCGATAACAGCCAGGCCGAAATTCTCCGAATAGGATGGCAGCACAAACAGGCTGGCATCCCGCAATACGGCCAATCTATCCGGCCCTAACAACATCCCGGTGAAGGTGGCGCGGTCCAGCACGCCTGCTTCAGCCAGCCAGGTGCGAACCCTGGCGCCCCAGCCGTCATTGTCGGGCCCGGCAATCACCAGGTGAACGTCCTGGCGCCGACGGGCCACGACGCCAAAAGCCTTGGCCAGAATATCCAGGCCTTTCTTAAAATTAATGCGCCCGAAAAACAGAATAATGCTTTTCTCGCCGATTTCCGGGTGCTGGCGCCTGAAACTGCCCGGCTCCGGCAGTTCCGCAAATTCATCGAGGTCCATTCCCAGGGGCACCACCACTCCCGGGGTCCCAAAGGTGAAAGGCGCGGCAAGTTCCAGTTCCTCGGCGGTGGTAAAATGTAGAGCCGCGGCCCCGCTGATATTTTTGTGCTCGAATAAGTGCTCCATGACGCGCTTGCGGCCCCGGTGCCGCCGGTGGATAAACGGGTCCAGGGTCCCGTGGGGACGCAGAAGATAAGGGACCCCAAAGCGGCGGCAGTAATGGCCCGCCACCAGGCCGTGGAACAGATAAAGGGAGTGGATATGCACCAGTTCCACGGCCTGGATCTGCCGTCTCAGCGCCCGGGCCAGGGGCAGGGAGGTGCCCCAAAATCTGGGCGGTTGAATCGGAAAGTAGCACACTTCCACTCCGTCTCGCCGCATAGGCCGACCCAAAGGCACTTCCAGTTCCCCCGGCCCGTCCTGGTTGGTGGTATAGATGCTCACCTGGTGGCCTAACCGAGCCACGGCCCTGGCCATTTCCCAGCAGGCCTTGGAAGGGCCCCCGTAACGGGGAGCCAGGTTGGCAATGACGTGCAATATCTTCATAGAAGGGACCACGCCCCGGTAAAACTTTGGTAAACTTTCCGGGCCCAACCCCGCCAGCCCCAACTCCCGGCTCCCGGCGCTTGCCCCTCGCTCTGGCGCACCCACTCTTTCGCCGGCACCAGAAAGCCGGTTTTGGGCCGGTTGAGGATTTCCGGCGGCAAGGACCGGGGCACAGCCAGGGGAAGATCATTCTTATGTAAGATCGGCCTGGCCAATAACGGCGCCATCGTTCTCAGAAAGTTGATATCCACCAGGGGCACGCGAATCTCCAGGGAATGAGCCATCCCGGCCCAGTCGGCATCCCGCAAGAGCATGTTGCGCATATACCAGGTCATTTCCAGGGCGCTCACTCTGAGATGATCCGAGGCGACCCCGGTTGTGGTTCTCTCAAGGTTGGCCATGGTCCGGAGTTCCCGCCAGCCTTCTTGAGCCATGTCCGGGTCCAGGACCTGGTCCAGTTCCCAGGGCATAAACAGGCCCCGGCGCAAAAGATAGGCCCCCCCGTAAGTCGTGCCGTACTCCAGAACCCCGGCATACTTGGGTGAGCTAACCCGGCTGACGATGGGCGCCAGCAAGCGGCGGCATACCCGGCCCAGGACCGGGCACGGGGCCACGGCAGACAGGGCCTTGACCAGTCGCGGGAGTTGGTGAAAACTGGGATAGCCCCCGAAGAGCTCATCGCCGCCCAAACCGGAAAGGGCCACCCGCAGGCCCACGGCCGCGGCTTCCCGGGCTACGAAATAGGTATTGACCCCATCGATACTGGGTTGATCCATGGCCTCCAGGATATGCGGTAGCTGCGCGCCAAAATCCTCCCGGGAAATCCAACGGGTTTGATGGATGGTGCCATAGCGCCGGGCCACTGCCGCCGCCAGCTCGGTTTCATCATAGATGGTGCCCCGGAACTCCCGAACGCCCAGGGTAAACGAGTGTAAGTCGCTACTCAGGTCACTAGCCACCGCGGCCAGGGTAGTGGAATCCAGCCCCCCAGACAGGAAGACCCCGATGGGGACATCCGCCAGCAGATGGTGTGCGACACTGTCCCGCAGGGCGGCACGCAAAGACTCCAGGGCTTCGTCCCGGCTGAAAGACGCTTCCGGGGAAATTTCTCCAGCCGCCAGTTCCCGGCTGAGATCACAAAAGCTCTTGATCTCGGGCTCCCCATCACTTTGTAGCCAGAGAGCGGAGCCCGCCGCCAGGGCCCGGACTCCATGGTGCAAGGTGTAAGGCTCCGGCACGAACCCCCAGAGGAAAAACCCCACGTGCCCCGCCGGCTCCGGTTGTGTATCCACCCGGCCCCCCGCCAGCAGAGCCTTAACCTGGGAAGCGAACCGCAGGCTGCCGTCGTGGTCCGCATAATAGAGGGGTTTGATTCCGAAAGGGTCCCGGGCCAGAAAAATCCCGCGCCGTGGTCCATCCCACAGGGCAAAGGCGTACATACCCCGGAGGTGCTGGACCAGATCACGGCCATACTCTTGGTAGAGGTGGAGCAGAACCTCGGTATCACTTTGGCTTTGGAACTGATGCCCGGCGGCCTCCAGGTCCCGACGTAGTTCCCGGTAATTATAGATCTCTCCATTAAAGACCACTCGCAGCATCCCATCGCGGCTGCTCATGGGCTGGGCCCCCAGCGGACTCAGGTCGATGATGGCCAGGCGACGATGGGCCAGGCCGATCCGTCGGCCCAGGTCCACCCATATACCTTCCCCGTCGGGTCCCCGAGCCTGCATATGCTCCCTGATCCGCAGCAGCTCATCCGGGTCCACCGGCGCCGCCGAGGCGCGGTAGGCGAAAATTCCGGCCAGGCCGCACATCAGAGTATTTCACGACAATATAATGGATTTAGGCCCATATCTCAATCATCCTGATAAATGACCGACTCATACACTGCCAGGGTTTGCCGAGCCACGCTTTCCCAGGTGAACCTGGCAGCCCTGAGCAGCCCTCGTTCAATAACGGCTTGACGTAAATCATTATCCGTTAATAAAGCATACATGGCTTGCGCTAAACCCTCATAGTCCTGTGGCGGGCACATTAACCCGGCGTCACCGATTACTTCGGGTAAAGACGCGGCATTCGAGGCAACTACCGGCGTACCGCAAGCCATGGCCTCCAGCGGCGGCCAGCCGAAACCTTCATACAAGGAAGGGAACAGCAGTATATCAACCCGGTTATACAAAGCTGGCATTTGGTCGCCTGATACTCCCACCAAATAATGGGTGATATCTTCAAGTCCGTAGTTCCGGACTGCGGTCTTAAATTCAGGCGTCGGCGTTCCAAGTTTTAGCAATTGCAGCGGTTTTGCATAAATGGTGCGCAGTCGGGCAAATGCCCGTAAAGCCCTGCTATGATTCTTATAGAATGTCGCCCCCGTCACCAACACGCGCTTTGTCTGGTCGCCAGTCAGCCCTAAAGAAGCGCCGGCCGCAGTTTTTTCATCTTGCCCGTACGGTCTAAATTTTTTGTCGATGCCCGGATAGATAACACTGATACGGTAATCTGGAATTTTAAGTATATTAACCAGGTCACGGTGCGTGTTTTTACTGACAGCAATAAGATGCTTAGCCCTCCGAAGGGCATTAAAGGAAAACATATTCAGCCATGGCCTTTTCCCCCGCAAAGAGCCGGGTATATCGCCTCTCCATACTATCAAGGGTATCAGATCATGCACCGTCACCACAGTGTGCCTGGGGTCAAGTATATAGAGCAGATGCCCATAACCAGGGTCAACGATATGGTTAAGCCGCCCAGGTTGGCAGCGAGCCTGCCAGGGATATCTGACATACCGCGCTAAACGCATGCCCCAAAGGCCGGCTTTTGATCCTTTCGGCAAAGTGGGGACGAATTCTTTGAAGCTGCAGCGCCCGGGAAAATACGTGCGCATCGCCTTAACCAAACCGTCCGCATAGATCTCCATACTGATGCGTTCATCTTCCACATAATTACGGAAGAGAGCTATGCGCAGGCTATCCATATATCCCTCTACCCACACCGCCTGGGGCACCTACCCCGTGATCATTACTGTAGGGCCAGGGAGGTAAAAAGCGATGCCAGGGAACCAGAAGATCAATTGTTTTCATTTAAACACTCGCAACCGACCCAGGTCCAAGATGCCGACAGGGACCGCCTTCAACCACCATCCCAGGAGTAAGGGGAAGACAATCAGGGCGAGCCAGGGAATGGTCGCCAGAATAACCAGACTGCCGATATACGGCACCATCTCGGTGGCAAAAAACTTGAAGGAGAAACAAGCATGATAACCCCTCAGCAGGTACGGGACCACCCAGAAAGGCAGGACCAGGTCCCCGATAATCATGCCCAGCACAATCCCCGGCAACCCGAGGTGCCGTCCGCCCAGATAGGCCAGAGCAATGGTGAGGATCGAGGCGGCGAACAGCATCTTGGAAAGGGTGTGATGCCGGTTGGTCGCCTGCAAGGGATGGCTGCAGGTTAACCAGAAGATGAATTGCGCCATGTAGATCAGGAACAGATCCATCACCGGCTGATCGAAGGGCACTGTCTTTCTCAACCAGAAGTGATAGATGAAGCCGCCGAAAAAATGAAAGATCGTTATAAAGATGACGGAAGCCATCAGGGCCGAGCGCAAGATGACCCGGAACAGCACCAGAAATTTATCAATATCGGCTTGGGCGTCCAAGCGTGTCATCTCGGGCCAGGCCGCATGTGAGAGTTGATCGAGGCATGATCGGATCAAATTGACAATAGTCCGCATGGTGGAAAAGAGCACTACCTGGATCGGCCCCGTTACCATCCCCACCACCAGCACGGTCCCTTGCAGAGAAAAAGCCTGGCCCAGCTGAACGAGGAAAAAATGTAGACTGGGGTTAATGAAACTCAGGCCAAAAGAAAAATCAGCATCTCGCAGGGATAAGATCTTGAATTGCGGGAATTTACGGTTGAGATCCCAGAGGGCCACGCTGGCGAGGAGCCCATAGGGAATGAGCTGGAGAATGGCGATGGGCACCATGCCCCAGCGCCTCCATAACCCGCCGGCCAGAAAGAGGAGATTCATCAGCTGCATGAAATTGATCAGCATAACCCCACGGGGCAGCATTTCCACGGCAAAGTAAACCCTTAATAAAATGCTTTGCGGCAGCGAGACGACGATCTGGAAAGCCAGGATGGCCAGGACCAGCACCACCGTACCGTGGCTGGTCTGATTGATGTGGAGAAATGTGGCCGGGTTGAAAAAGAAAATTACGGTGACGAAGATAATGAACACGGCAACGGGGATAATGAGAAACAATGCCAGGCCGGTGTGCAATATCTTGCGGAATTCGTCATTATTCCGCTGCGCGTAGGCCTGGGTCATGCGGTTGACGATATAGAGCTGAGACCCCATTTCCGTTAATGCGAGATAAGCTACCATGGAAGAAAGGAGCAGCCACTCCCCATAAATATCCGCGCCCCAGGCCAGCAAAAACAGCGGCACCAGCAAAATTTTCGAGGCTATATTGATCGCCTGCCCCAAGAAATTGGCTCCGACACCTTTGAATAGCCTATTTATCATACTAATCTGGCCTGCTTCTTTAGGATAACGTTCCGGTCTGATTGAAATACAATAATTTAATGTCTTCCATTGTCTTATTTATTTAATTTTTGCAGATTGATAAAATTAGCCTTAATTAACAAATCATCTTCACAGCACTGATCTTTATGCTTATTGACTAAAAGGTCGAATTTATCAGGATATATTTTTTTGAATTGAAGTGCCTCTTGCGATATCTCCAAGATTAATTCTTTTACCACGAAATGAGCTTCCCGGTAAATGTCAATATATTGGCGGGTGGTCAAATATGAGAACAAATTAAGCTTAATATATCTGGCCCCGCCCTGGAAATCCTCTACCTCTTCCTGGTAAGCTTCAAGATACTGCTGATATGCCTCCGGGTCCAACTGAAGATGGTTAAAACAGGTCGAAAGCCCGCCACGTCCGGAAAAATGGTCACCCCCGGCGCAATAATACAGGGGGCCGTAGGATGCATAGATGCAGCCTCCCGGCTTCAAGATCCTGAAGCTCTCCTGCATGACTCCCGGCAGATCCCGGCAATGCTCATAAACCGCGTCTGAAGCAATGAAATCTACACTGTTACTCTCCAAAAAAGTGACATCCTCAATGGCCGACAAGCGGAAATCCACCCTCACTTTATAGTGATCATAACAATACCGCGCAATATCCTCCCACGAATCTTCAAAGGGAAACATATCCGTAGCGATGATCCGGTGCGGCCTGAGTTTTGCCCAACTGATGACGTCCCAACCGGTCCCGGTGCCTTGCACCAGCATCAGGGCCTCCCGGACATGCTTAAGGTATTTGCTGCCCCAGGAGCGCCGACTTTCCAGTGGCAGGCCCCGGGCCCCCAGACAGAAACGGGGCTGATAGGCTTGAATCGTTTGTGGCGAGAGATAGCGAGAATACTTAAAAGACAGCAAGGGTCGAATAATAAAATAGACTGCTCTTTTGAAGAGACCGACGCTCGCTCCTGTATGATGACTGAGCCATTGTTTAGTGCTAAATTCAACCATAGAGCATGCAATCTGCCGCGACTCTTGCCCGGTTACCTTCTCGGGATTGACGGTATAGCCTTGATTACTCCATCCCGGGGCCTCCGGGCCGCAGGTAAGAGGGTTAGAGCAGTTCTCCAACTCGCCAGGCCCGGGAAAGCGGCCACCTCCGGCGCAAAGATAGAGGGGTTTGCATGATGCAGAGGTGCAGCCCCTGGCTTCAAGATGCTGAAGCTCTCCTGCATGACGCCGGGCAAATCCCGGCGATGCTCATACACCACGTCTTAAGCAATTAAATCAAATTATTCCCGGGTGATCTTTGTAGTCGAGTTTTTCCTGAGATTTATTTTCTGGTAAATATAATATTTTTATAACCTGTTCCGTCTGTTGTTAATGAGCACTCGAATTCAATTCTAAAACCCGCTTTGAGAAAGAAATTTGAAATGGCCGGCTCTGACTTGTCGGTCACTTCAATAACCACAGACCGCAATTTTTTGTCCTGAACCGTCTCTGTCATACCTGAAATTATACTTTCTTCGGCTCCATCCACATCTATTTTTATATAATCTGGAAATATATGAGTCATATCAATAAATTGATCCATTGATATTGATAAAGTTTTATAAGTAACATTATCGTATTGGTTTCTTCCTTCGATATAATAATATTGAGTTACACACATATATGAATTTAAATTTAATCCATCGGATAATGCCAAAAAATACTGCTCGACATTTGTTATATTGTTTAAACTAATATTGTAAGCCAGATTGAAGGAAGATTCTAAAGCTAAATCAAATGAGACAATTTTTTTAGGTCCTTCCTTCTTTAGGGCCGCGTATAATGTTTCTGTGCCAAATGATGCTCCTACATCAAAAAAAATACAACCTTTTTCAAAGCCGTCTATCCAATCCAAGACTTCCGGCTCTCTCTTCTCCCAATCTTTAAAAGTGTTATAGACGCCAACTTGATTTAACGGGAGGATAATTTTTATGGGGACCCCTCTAACTATTGTTTTGGGAATGGGGAGGACTCGCCCGAAAAAATCGAAAATTCTTTTTGAAATCTGGGTTTTTTCTACCAATAAGGACAGAAAAGAGTTTATCGGGCCAAAGATAATTTTTTCCAATGTCCTGGACAAACGCCGATTTTTTCCACCCGACCAAACCATAGAATTACTCCTCCCCCAAAAAGAAAATCACCCTTAAACCAAGGCGCTATATAAAATCTGGCATATGCTTTGCACCGGACCGCGGCTCTCTCCTTCATGATGTCTGACCGATTGTTTGGTTCTAAATTCAGGCGTAGAGCGTGCAATCTTACGGGACTATTGCCGGGTTACCTCCACCAGTATTGACTAGCTGAACCGAATGGTTGCCAGCCCTAAGAGCTTAATATTTGCTGATAGGCCGCGATCATTTTGTGGCCGTAATCGGACCAGGAAAAACCGGCCTGTACTCTCCGGCGGGCCGACTCCCCCATATCCCTGCCAGCCTCGGGGTTCTCATAAAAATAGAGGATTTTCTCTTTGATGGCATCCACATCCCGGATGGGCAGAATAAAGCCGTCCCGGCCCTCCCGGACCAGGTCGGCACCCCCGGTATTGGTCGTACAGATCACCGGCAAGCCGCAGGCCATGGCCTGGGCCTGCACCATGGCCAACCCTTCTTCGATGGAGGCCAGACAGAAGACCGAACCCTGGGAGTAATATCTATAGAGATCCGGTTCGGGAAACGGACCTTTGTGGACTATGGCAGGGGAAGAAAACTGCCGGAGAAAGGGTTTGATTTCATCCGTTATACTGCCAATGAGCCATAATTCGGCGTCTTTTAACCTGAGTTCGGAGAAGGCTTGCAAGAGATAGGGAATCCCTTTTCTGATACTGAGCCCGCCGCAATGAATAATTCTAAAGATCTTATCTTGCTTGGGAACCGGATGAAAATTGGACAAATCCACCCCATAAGGCGTCTGGATGAGTTTGGCGGCGGGAATTCCTTGCTGGACAAAGGTTTCTTTGACATAGTGCGACGGGACCGAAATATAATCCGCCTCCTGGTATTCGGTCAATTCCCGCTCTACCACCTTGGGATGCACCACTTCTTTTTCCAGGCCAAACTTGCGATATTCTTCTGTCAAGATCGCTCTCTGGTAAAGCATGTGGCTCGAGCCCCGCTCCAAGACCGTTTTTGCCCCCATCCGGCGGGCCCGCCGCAGAGAATAGAGGCAGCAACTGCTCAACCCTACAAAAATATCACCCGGCGCCGTGAGATGCCGTGAGGCATGGCGGTCAAATAATTCAAAGATCATATATTGCGGATTGAAGAAAGATTCAGTGAATCTGCTGATTTTTCGCCAGCCGCGGTTATGAATCTCATGACTCAAGAGCGACGTGATATTTTCAGGATTAATGCCATACTTGACCGCCTCAAATTTGGGATAGCTGGTGATCAGCCTGGCAAGAAAGTTATGATCCTGGAGTTGTTTGGCCAGATAAAATAGATGAAAGCGTCCCAAAACGCTGATAGTGATTTCCACAAATGAACCCCGGTGTAGCTCTATTTCAAGAATAGCTTCAAAAGTTTATCCTTCATCAGGCATAGGCGGCTTCCAACATTTTTGTCAGGTTGCTTTCGTTGAAAATACCGTTACGGAGACACCGTATTCGGCCTTTTTCGGCAATATCGGCCCGCATCTTATCATCACTAAGAAGTTTTTGGCATTTTTCAATGCATTCATTGACATCACTCCAGTAAACCGCCTCAACATCTTCCCGATATAATTGCAAGTGTTCCGAGGTCCGTTCGGCACACAACAACCCCCCGCAATAAGGGATCTCAAAAGTCCTCGTGGTGTGCAAATCCCGGTTCCCCTTGGAAAGCAGACCCAGAGAAATCTTGGCCAGTTGCATGGCCTTGAGATAATCATCCCCATAAATGGCCGGGCCCTGCCAGGCCGGTTGCAACGCCGGCCATTCCGGCGCCTTTTGCCAGTCATTGCCATAAATTGCCAGAGGCACCCCGGCTTGCAGCAACCGCTGCAGAAATGGTCCCCTTTCCGGCATCCAGGTCCCGATGAACAGAACTTCATGGGGAAATCGCAGCCGGTCCTGGGGAGTTATGGCCCGGGGGCCATCCAATTCATCCACCGCCATGAACACCTGGAGAACTTTCCGGGCCCCCAAGGCGTACGCCTCAGCCACATTTACCGGCCGCACCACTGCCAGCAAATCATAATGGGGGACGGCTTCCAAATATAACCGCCACTTCTTTTTATCACGGGTGCCGAAAGGATCGTCGTTATTATAATTTATAAGAATATCTGAGACTTTTCTCAATTCACTCAATACATTACGGCCGACCAATTCTCCGTTATCTACAAAAGTTACGTCAAAACTGCATTTATTTAGGAGAGGAGTAATCTTCTTTTTCAAATAACTCTCTATTACTGCTGCCCCGGTGTAATATATTAATCTTCCGACAAAATTTCTGAAAGGAAATACGCTATAGGGATCTATCAGCGTGACGTCGTGGCCCAGGCGTTTCAAGGCATTGCCTCTTTTTAAGGCGTTCCCTCCATTGGCGCCGAGGAAAAGAATGTTCAATTTATCTTTCATGCTGGCTGAGCGAAAAATAAAGCCTCATCTGGCTGGTTTCTTCTGGGTGATATAGGCCAATGCCTGGTTAAGACCGGCAACATCCTCTTCCAGGCCCCAAGTCGCAATGATTTCAAGGCTCTTTTGCCCCATGACGCGGCACTTATCGGGATCGCCCACCAGGTTAACGAGCGCCTGCCGGAGTCCGGCAATATCCCCGGCGGGGAAAACATAGCCGTTCTCCCCGGGCCGCACCAGATCAGGGCCGCACCCCACCTGATCACTGACCACCACCGCCCGCCCGGCATTCATCGCTTCATTGATCACCAGCCCCCAGGGCTCAAAAACCGAGGGCAACACCAGCACGTCGCACAGATCATAATATCCCGGGAGTTCGGTCTGATTTTTGAATCCCAAAAACTTGATGGAGTTCCAAGGCATTGCCCCGGCGCGCCTTTCCAGGGATTGCCGCTGGTTGCCATCCCCGATGAACACGAGGTAGGGATGCGGCTCCCGGACCTGGTCGGGCGACATCCGGATATAAGCCTCGAGCAGGTCGGCGCCGCGTTTGATCTCCGACAACTTGCTGGCATAGAGGATAATGGGCCGGTCCGGTTCCAGACCCAGTTCTCGACGCAAGTGCTCCCGCTTCCCGGCGGCCGCCCTGGCCCGATCTTGAAAAAAGGTATTATCCACCGCGTAGGGTACCGGAAAAATCCGCCTGCCGGCAATGCCATAGGAACGATAAT
>JAUSOZ010000307.1 GCA_030655955.1 Deltaproteobacteria bacterium | reverse complement strand
ATGCAATAACCTTTTGCTGACTTCAGCTAGTGAATATATAAAGCAGATCACCAGGATGTCAATCTAATTGGGTCTCCCGGGGATTATGACGCCGGTGGCGGCCCCAGGCCCGTCTCCACCGGCGCCGGGGCTGGTTCCGGTTCCTGGCCCCGGCTATGGGTGCCGCCGAATAACCGGACGGTGACGATGGATAGTTCATACATACCATAGAGGGGGATGGCGATGGCCGCCATGGTAAGCACGTCGGCATGAAAGGCCGCGACCACGGCGCTGACCAGGATCGCCACCCGCCGCTGACGGCGCAAGGCCTCCACCCGGACGATCCCGACCCGGGCCAGGATCAACAGGATCAGGGGCAATTCAAAGATCAACCCGAACAGCAGGAGCAGGCGCAGGCAAAAATTGACAAACTGGGTCAGGTTGAGCATGGAAAACAGGAAGTCGCTCTCATAGCGCAGGGAAAAAGAGATGATCAGCGGCCACACCATTTTGAGGAAAAAGTAATCCCCCAGGACAAAGGCGATTGTGCCCACCGGCAGAAAATAGTAGATGATTTTCTTTTCCTTGGGGTAAAGGGCCGGGGCAAAAAACAGCCACATCTGGTAGAGAATGAGAGGAAAAGCCAGGGCCAGCCCGGTGATCAGGGTGATCTTCATCTGGACGAAGAACGGCTCCAGCGGGGCCATGTAGTTGAGCCGGTGGGGATTAACCTTGGGAGGCTCGGGCTTCAATCCCACCCGGTGGGCCAGGTCCGGGAATTTCTGCGTGGCCCAGGTCTCCAGGATATAGGACCATTTCTGGGTGACCGACGGCTCTTGTAAGGGCCGGGTGATGAATTGCTGCACCGTGGGAACCAGGGGCCAGGAAATCGCCATGCAGATGATAACGGCCACCACGGAGATAATGAGACGGCGGCGCAGTTCCTCCAGGTGCTCCAGAAATGACATGGTGGTCAAGGCCGGTACTCCTTGCGCCTGCGTCCGGTGACAACCGGGCCAGCCCCGGCTGCCCGGCCCTGCCACGTCAACCGGGATCTCCTGAAACCGCGCCGTTGATGCATGGCCCCATTTTACCCCATGGCCGGCCCCTTGGCAATGCAAGCCGGGAAGCCCGGATTCAGACTGAACGTAGGGGCGCACCCGTGTGTGCGCCCTCTTGGGGGGACGCGCAGGTCCCTCCCTACAAAAATTATGCATTGACCGCCAAAAGTTATGATAGGCAGTTTCTGTCAAAAAACTATGAAAATTCATGTCATTCTGAACGGAGCGCAGCGCAGTGAAGAATCTCGGCGGTATAAAAAGGGGAATTCTTCGCTGCGCGCAGAATGACCAAAAGGATAGTTTTTCAACCGTCTGATAGGCCTCGGAGGCCCATGACCCGGCCCTTCCGGTCTTCAGGCGCCCTCCCGCAGCCTCCGGGTCTCTCCCACCCGGACCGTGGTGCGGGTGGAGTCGAAGTATTCCAGGAGGGGGATGGAAAATTTCCGGCTGGTTTGGGTCAGTTCCTTGAACTGGTTGACGGTGATTTCCCGGTTTTGCTTGAGGAAATCAATCAGCGCCGCCTTGAGGGCCTCGATGGCGGCCTGGTGAAAATAGAGATCGTCTTTCACCTTGATCAGCCGGCCCTGGTTGACCAGGACCTGGAGGAGCTGTTTGACCTTATCCGGGGCGATCTTGGCCGCCTCGGTGGCCTCCTTGAAGGTGGGCGGCGAGAAGTGGCCCCGGCGGTACAGCTCCTCCAGGCGGCGCGACACGTCCTCCTGGTCCTGGGCCAGGGTCACTTTATGGGTGGTCAGGCGCACCAGGTCCTTCTCCGAGATCAGCTGTTTCTTTTGGGCCATACCCCCCAAAAGATAATTAAACAGGCGCACCTCCATGGCCGGGGGCAACTGCCGCCGCAGCTCTTCCTTGGACAGGCCGGGCTTTAAGGGAAATTTGCGGTGGTAATCGGCCAGAATTTGCAGACTCCGCTGTTCCAGTTCCTGGGCGGTGACGGCCAGGAGATAGCGCTGATTTTCCTGGTCATAATAAAGCACCTGGCCCTGGCGCGTCATGGCGTTCAGGCGGTTGGCCAATTCCTGCGGGTCCCAGGGCAGGAGGGCCGTCAGTTCGGCCCGGGAGCGCCCCGCGGCCCCGGCCTCCGACAGGTACAGGCGCAGGACGTCTTCCGGGGAGCCCTGCTCTAAAATCTTAAAGCGGGCCAGCACCTCGGGGTTCCGCCGTTTATGCCGGGTGGGGTTGACGTGCAGGACCAGGCCGCCGCCCCAGGTGAAGGCCGGGGAGAAGCTGCGGATCACCAGGCGGTCTCCGGGCTTCAGGGCCAGGGGTTCCCGGAGGAAAAACTGCACGTAGCCCGAGGACCCGGGGGCCATTTCGTCGGCGTCCAGGATCAGCGGCATGGCCACCCGCTCGCTGGTGCCGGTGTGGAGGCGCACCGCCTGACGGTGTTTCAGGGGACGGGGGGCGCTGGGGAGAATCTCCAGGTAGGCGTCCAGGCGGCGGCTTTTGATCAGGGCGCCCGGCGGCGCCACCACCATGCCGCGCTCCAATTCCTCCTTTTCCAGCCCCTGGAGGTTGACCGCGGTGCGGTTGCCGGCCAGGGCCGCCTCCACCGCCTGGCCGTGGACCTGGAGACCCCTGACCTTGGCCTTGAAGCCCGGCGGGTAGATGGCCACGGCCTCGGCCACCTTCACCCGGCCGGAAATAGCGGTACCGGTGACCACGGTGCCAAAGCCCTTGATGGTGAAGACCCGGTCGATGGGCAGGCGAAAAATGCCGGTGACCGGCTTGGGGAGCACGTTCGCGGCCAGGTCCGCCAGGGTGGCCAGCAGATTCTCCTTGCCGAACCCGGTGAGGGCCGAAAAGCTGACGATGGGGGCGCCGTCCAGAAAGGTCCCCTTGAGGGCCTCCCGCACTTCCTCCTCCACCAGCTCCAGCCAGTCCGGCTCCACCAGGTCCACCTTGGTCAAGACCACCAGGCCCTGCTTCACCCGGAGCAGCTGGCAGATCTCCAGGTGCTCCCGGGTCTGGGGCATGACCCCTTCGTCGGCGGCGATGATTAGGGCCACCAGGTCCATGCCGGAGGCGCCGGCCACCATGTGGCGCACGAAGCGCTCGTGCCCCGGCACGTCCACGATGCCCAGGTGCTGGCCCGAGGGCAGCGTCAGGTCGGCGAACCCCAACTCGATGGTAATCCCCCGGAGTTTCTCCTCCTTGAGGCGATCCGGGTCAACCCCGGTCAAGGCCTTGACCAGGGCGCTCTTGCCGTGGTCAATGTGCCCGGCGGTACCTAAGATGATGGGAGCATTAGTCATGGGTAGTTGTCGGTTGCCAGTTGCCAGTGGCCAGTTAGGTTGATAAATTCCTTAGTTAGAATATCATTGACCGCTTACCCCTGGCAACTGCATTTACCTCCCGGCAGAGGGTCATTTTTGATCTTACATGACCTACTACTTGCCGTTAAGTGTCGGCCAAGCTGACTACAAAGGCCCTGCATCGGTCAGAAATGCATATTATTCAAATAGGACAATGGTGGATGAAGGAGAAGATAAA
>JAUSOZ010000290.1 GCA_030655955.1 Deltaproteobacteria bacterium | reverse complement strand
ATGTCGTCGGTGAGTTCCAGAAGCCGCAGGCGGTGGCCGATTTCCCGGTGGACCTGGAAACTGAAGGCCGAGAAAATCAGCACCGACAGCAGGCTGAACAGGAAGGCCAGAATTATCTTGCGCCGAATCTTAAAGGTAGCTTTTTGCATAACTTTTTCAGCTCATAGGGGAATTAACCGCCGCACCACCATTTTTTCATCATAACAAGAACCTGCCGGGGATTAAAGCAGAGAAATGCGCCGCCTCGCCGCCAGAGGCAGAAGTGTGGGGCCAAATAAGGAAAGGCGGGTTCTCCCCGCCCCGCGCCTGGCCACTGCCCGATTTAGGCAGGACAATGAACTAACTGCCGTCTTTCCGGGTTTCCTGCATTTTTTCCAGGGCTCGCTGCAGGTTGGTTTTGGCTTCCTGGTAGAAGGTGGGCCTGAGCTCCAGGGCTCGCTGGAAACATTTGGCGGCCTCCTCGTATCGCCCATCCATGAAAAAGAACACCCCGATATTGTTATAGGCTTGAGCTTCGTCCCCCGCCCGCATGAAGGCCTCCAGGGCCTGGGGATACTGCTTTTGGGCCCCCAGCGCCCGTCCCAGCAGTTGGTTGACCTTTGGGTCCTGCGGGGCCAGGGTTTGGGCCTGCTTGAGGCTGGCTACGGCATGCGGATAATCTTTCTGCTGCAGGTAGGCCTGGGCCAGGGCGATGTGCGAGGATAACTGGCGAGGGTCCAGTTCGGTGGCTCTCTTCAGCGCCAGGATGGCGCGGTCGGGCCGGCCGGACTCCAGGAAGGCGTTCCCCAGAAGATGCTGGGTCTTGGCCCGCTTGGGGTCCTGGGTCAAAACGTGCTGAAATTCGTTGATGGCTAACGGATATTGTTTGCCTTGGAGGTGCACCAGTCCCATGGCTTCGTGGGCCTTGAGCATCTCCGGCCGATGCACCAGGACCAGGGCCAGTTCTTTCTGGGCCGGCTCCAACTTCCCGGACAGGAGAAAAATGACCCCTACTTTGTAGTGCAGGTCATAGCGCTCCGGGTGCTCCTGCAGGATTTGCAGGTAATTGATCAACGAGCTTTCGAAGTTGCGGTTTTTCAAGGCTACGTCGCCCAGGGCCTCCCGGCGGTCCTCGGGGACCTGTTCCGGCGTCTTGGGCTTCTCGTCAGGCCTGGGGTCGTGGAGGGCCTGGAATTTTTCCGACTGATCCGGGGTCAGGCCCTGTACCGCAGGGGCTTGGGGGGATTTCTTGGAACACTGGCTCGCCAGCAGAGGCAAGGTCAATACCAAAACCGCGGTGATCAACCTCCGAAGAGGAGGTAATGCCGGCATCAAATATCCCCGGCAAACAAGCGCGCCATCAGGAGCGGGCGTTGCAGGAGATCGGCGCCTAAGAGGATCTTGATATCCATACCCTTCTTAAGCTTCAGGCTTGGTTCCAGTCCGGCTGGCGGGAAAACCGTGGCGCCCACCGCCCGGGCGACTTTTTCCGCCCCGGGGCGATAATAAATCATGGTCTTGGCCGCGCCGAAATCTATGTGATTGCCGATCTTGGCCACGGTGAAGCCTTCCTGGCGCAGCAGGGAGCGGGTCTTGTGGGCCAGGTTGTGGGTCCCGTTGCCGTTCCTGACTTCGATGGCCGTGTCCATCAGTTCGGCGGCGGTCAGGGGCGTTGGCGCCGGTGAAGTAAGGGGCTGGGCCGCAACATCCTTGGACTGGGGCGCTAAGGGCGGCTGCTCCGCCTCGGCCGTGGCCCGGCTTTCTCCCAGAGGTGCCTGGTGGCCGGCGGCGGGCGATTCCACCTCGGTCTTAGCGGCCACGAGGGTATCGGTGGCGGCAGGGGGTTCGGATAAAGGTGCGGCTGGCAGCCCGCCGTCGTTCAGGCGTGCCATGAACTGCGGGTTTTCCAGGAGATCGCCCCGCAGCAGCACCAGGATGTTCATACCCTTCTTAAGCTTTGTGCTTGGGGCCAGTCCGGCTTCCAGGAAAAGAGAGCGGCACACTGCCCAGGCGACTCTTTCCGCCCCGGGCCGATAATAAATCGTGGTCTTGGCCTTGTCGGAATACTGGTGATCGCCGATCCTGGCCACCGTGAACCCTTCCCGCTGGAGCAGAGACCGGGTCTGATTGGCCAGATTCTTGGTATGGGAGCCGTTTCTGACCTCAATGGCCGTGTTCACCCGATCGGCGGCGGTCAGGGGGGCCTGAGGGGTCCGGGACGCGGCCTGGGGGGCTGGCGCCGGCGCTGCGGCTGCAAGGGCCTTTGGGGCCACGACCGCCTGCTTAAGGGCCTCCGGTTGAGGTTTGGCGGCGACCGGGGCTGGCGTCGGCGCCGAGGGGGTGGCCGCGACCACGGCCGGAGTTGGCGCCGGGGGTTTCGTAACTACCGGTGCTGGCGCTGGTGCCGCAGGTTTGGCGGCGACCGGGGCTGGCGGCGCCTTGGGTTTGGTGGCTAAATGTACGGCCGACTTTTTATGGGCCACAGGTTGCGCCGGGGTGTCAGGCTTGGCTGGAATAGCGGCAGGCAACCGGGAGGCGGCCGCCTGCGGTGCTGGGGCTTGGGTTACCCTGGCCGCCGGGGGAGTGGGTTCGGGCCTCCGGGCATACACCGCGCTCTCAGGCATCCCCAGGACTGCCAGGGCCTGGCTCATTTTGGCGTCAGCGGCCGCAACACCTTCGGCTTCCTGCCAGAGCCGGTGGGCCTCGTCCTGGCGGCCGAGACGGCAATAGAGGAGCCCCAGGTTGTTGCGGGCCGCGACATTGCTGGGATCACGGGTCAGGGTTTGGCGAAAGCACGTCTCCGCCTCTTGCCAACGGCCCTCATGGTAATAAGAGAAGCATAAATTATTGGCCAAAATGGCATGGGAGCCATGCCGGGTGAGCGCCTCCTGGTAAAGCTGGCGCGCGGCCTCGAACTTTCCCAGCTCTTCATAATTCTGGGCCAATAAATCGGTGATCTGGAGATTGTCAGGATTTTCTTGATGGGCCAGTTCCATTTCCTTGAGGCCCAACTCGGGTTGCCCCATCAACTTGTAATAGTGCGCATTGCGCTCCAACCGGGAGATTTCCTCGGGAGACTGACGCATGTTGGCAAACAAAGAGCCGGAGGTCTCGCCTGTCCGGCCGTAGCCCGACCCCGAGGCGGTGCAGCCAACCATTCCCAAAACCCAGGCTCCCCAAAGGACCAACACCGCCAGACCGGCCAGCCCATATACGCCGGAGAACCTGCGACCGGCAGATCGAGGCAACCCCGGCCGGGTTCCGGGCCGGTGACCACGGCGGGGGCGACGAGCCCGAGCTCCCATGGCGGTGCCAGGTTTTTGCTCTCCCCCATAATCCATGGTGTTCCCCCCTTATGCCGAATCTTAGGCCCCCGCGGTCCCCCTGGCGATGCGGCGAGTCCGGTTTATTGATTTTTCAGTTGAGTGTCTAATTGTTTCCCCATGGCCTTCGGTTCTTCCTTAAAGCTCTTGTTGTATCTCTCCATCTCGTTGGCCGCGGCCTGGGGCGGTAGCCCCACCGCCGGCTTCGGGTTGTACCCGGCCCGGGGGTTCACCACCTGCTGGGCGATGTTGTTGCGCACCGAATTGCCGTAGTCCATCTCCAGGGCGCTGGGCGGGTAGCACCCGGCCAGCCCCAGCAGCGCCACCCCCAACGCCAGGCCCCGCAGGGCTTGGGAAGTTTTGGTTTCCTTTGTATGCATGGCTCTCTCTCCGGCGCCGGGCGCCTAGTTCAGGGACTGGTGCCCAAATTTCGGCGGCAGCGGCGCCGCCGGTGCGGGTGCGGGCCCCGGCCCCGGCTTCTGCCGGCCCTGTTCCAGCCCTAGCAGGTAGAAGTCGACGTCCGAGGGATCGATCCACTTATCCGTGGGCAGCCGGGCCGCTCCCGGCGGCATGGGCTTCACCAGGTGGGGGGTCACCAGGGCCACCAGCTCAGTCAGGTTCTTCTGGTATTCGTCGGAGCGGAACAGAACCCCCAGAACCGGGATATCCCCCAGAACCGGAAATTTTTTCATGATGGTCCGGGAGGTGTCCGACAGCAGCCCCGCAATGGCAAAGGTCTGGCCGTCCTGCACCTCCACCTGGGTGTTCATTTCCCGGGTGCGCAGGCCCGGAACCACATAGCCCCCGGGCAGGACAAAGGACTGCCCAAAGGTATTATCCAGTTCGCTCACGGTGGGATGCACCTTCACCGCGATCTTGCCTTCGTTCAGCACCGTGGGGGTGAATTCCAGCTGTACCCCGAATTTCTTATATTCCACCGTGATGGTGGTGCCCCCGCCGGAGGACTGGGGCACCGGGATGGGAAACTCGCCCCCCGCCAGGAAGGAGGCCTGCTGGCCGCTGGTGGTCACCAGGTTGGGCTCCGCCAGCACCCGGCCCAGGTTATTCTGCTTCAGCACGTCCAGGAACACGGTCCACAGGGTTCCGGCCGCGGTCCAGCCCCCCATGGCCGCCAGGGAGGGGGTGAGCAGCTGGCTGAAGGATGTGGCGGAAGAGGAGCGGGTAACTCCGGAGAAAACCCGGGTCAGTGCATCGATGCTGGCCAGGCTGTTGATCTGGTTGACGCCGAAATTGCCGCCGGGGGCCAGGGCGTTGAAGTTGACCCCGATGCGTTCGGCCACCAGCCGGTTGATCTCGGCCACCCGCACCTCCAGCAGAACCTGCTGGACCCCGCCCACGTGCAGCACGTTCACCACCTTATCCTTCTTACCCCCGGCAAAGGGCACGGCCAGGGCGATGGCGGTGCTCTGGGCCACCGGCCCCGAGACCTCCCCGGTCAGGACAATGGAGTCCCCCGCAGCCTCCACCCCGATCTTCTCTTTGGGCAGGATCTGGTGGAGCTTCTCCTTCAATAGCGTCAGGTCGGCTTCCACCGTGACGGTGGCGGAGGTGAAGCGGGATTTGCCCCACATGCTGATGTTGGTCGCGCCCGGGGCCAGGGCGTTGATGTAAATCTCCCGCTCGCTGATGAGAATAATGTCGGCAATGTCTGGGTCGGCTACCGAGATGCGGGTGAGGGCAAAGGGCGTGCGCAACACCTTGGAGCGACCTACCTTGAGACGTATCACCTGGTTGATCTCCTGGTTCCTCACTCGATCCAGCAGATCCACAGCCTGGGCCGGCACCGCACCCAGGAGAACCAGGATTATCCCCCACCAGAGCCATATCCACTGTCGGGCTGGCTTTTTCACGACTTCATCCCCCCTGGCGGCCTGATAGTTTTCCCCCTCTATCACGCCACATAACGTCAAAAGCAGTAGTATTTTTTTGTACTCTAAAGGTTGTATTCTATTTGTCAACTGTTTTTTGATAATCGTGCAGATAAAATTAATAAGAACCCTATAATTCTTCCAATTACTAACCAGTATCGAGATCGAATTTCCTAAGATTGCCACTGCCGATATTCCGGAGGTCCACAGCAAGGTGAATAATCCGGACCCTTGAGGTGCGGCGCCAGGCGCTACAGCAAGGCATAACGGAGAACCACGTAATAGCTTGAGGGGCAGCATGAAATTCCCCCC
>JAUSOZ010000281.1 GCA_030655955.1 Deltaproteobacteria bacterium | reverse complement strand
CTATTCGGCCTTCACCTACTACACCGGCTTCAAGGTCAACAGCGGCGAATACAAGCTCATGGGGCTGGCCCCCTACGGCAACCCCGAGGCCGAGCAGGTTCAGCGCTTTAAGTCCCTGATCCTGGACGAACTGGTGGACCTCAGGGAAGACGGGTCGCTGTTGTTGAACATGGATTATTTCGACTTCGCCACCGGCCTCACCATGTGCCGGGACGATAAGTGGGAATCCCTGTTCGGGGTGCCGCGCCGGGCCCGGGAGACCCTGCTGGACCAGCGGCACATGGACCTGGCCCTGGCCATCCAGCAGGCCACGGAAGAGATCGTGCTGCGTCTGGCGGAGACCGCCAAAAAACTCACCGGGGCCGACTACCTGGTGATGGCCGGCGGCGTGGCCTTAAACTGCGTGGCCAACGGCAAATTGATCCGCCGGGGCACCTTCAAAGACATCTGGATTCAGCCCGCCGCGGGCGACGCCGGCGGCGCCCTGGGCGCGGCCCTGGCCGCCTGGCACATCTGGCAGGAAAAGCCGCGCCCGGTGCCCAATCTCCAGATGGACAACATGGCCGGCTCCTACCTGGGGCCGGAATTTGGCGCCGATGAAGTCCTCCGGGTGGCCCGGCGGCACCGTGCCCCTTATCAACACTACCCCGATTTCGCTGACCTGGCCCGGGAAGTGGCGGCCCTCCTGGCCCAGGGGCAGGTGGTGGGCTGGTTCCAGGGGCGGATGGAGTGGGGGCCCCGGGCCCTGGGCAACCGCAGCATCCTGGGGGACCCCCGGCACCCGGAAATGCAAAAAAAGCTCAACCTGAAAATCAAGTATCGGGAGGGTTTCAGGCCCTTTGCGCCGTCGGTCTTGCACGAGGAAACGGCCAACTACTTCGAACTGGACCGGCCGTCCCCCTACATGCTGCTGGTGGCGCCGGTTAATGAAGCGAGACGCAACCCCCTGCCCCCCGGCTATGATAACCTGGAGTTGTTTGACCGCCTCTACCACCTCCGGTCCGACGTGCCGGCCATCACCCACGTGGACTATTCGGCCCGCATCCAGACGGTGCACCGGGAGACCAATGAACGGTACTGGCGCCTGATCCGGGCCTTCAAAGAGCACACCGGCTGCGGCCTCATCGTCAACACCAGCTTCAACGTCCGGGGCGAGCCCATCGTCTGCACTCCGGAAGACGCCTACCAGTGCTTCATGCGCACCGAAATGGACTACCTGGTCATGGGAGACTACCGGTTCGACAAGCAGGACCAGCCCGCCTGGCAGGAAGCCAAAGACTGGCGCACGGAGTTTGAACTGGATTAAGCCGCGGCGGCGGCCGCACCGGTTTTCTGCAATTTTCTGCAATTTTTTTCAAGAAGGGCGCACCCGTGGCGCCCTTTTGTTGTTGACCGGACTAATACCAGGTTGCGCCCATAGAAGTAAGAAAAGCCTCTTCCTGTAGGGGCGCACCCGCGTGTGCGCCCTCGATCCAGGGCGGACACATGGGTCCGCCCCTACATAAAGATAAATTACCTTTATGAGACCATCTTTGTATAAACTGGCGGGCGAGGACGCCCGCCCTACCAACTTTGCATAATTTAAGGGTGGGCCGAAGGCCCAGGCATGACTTCCCTGAACCAAACCTGCGTGAGTTCATCCAGAGGATTATTTTGTGACCGAACGGTTGTGCTCTGGAAAATTGTGATTAAAGTGTCAAAAGGGATGCGATTCTTATCACCTTGATGGTATCTGCCTGGCGAAATAACAGGGGGAGATTGATGGCTGGGAAAAAGCCGAAGACCACCAGCGCCCCGGATGCGCCCATAGGGGCGGCGAAGCCCGGGAAAGACTCGAACCAGCCTGCCAAGGCCAAGGCCGGCCGCAACCCGCGGAAACCCAAACCCGCAACGCCCGCGCCCGCCTTAACCGCTCCCGCTGTCCCCGAGACGGGACCCGCCGGCCGCCGGCCGGGCCAGGAAGGCTACCCGGCCCCCTGTCCCCAGGTGGTGGGGATCGGCGCCTCCGCCGGCGGTCTGGAGGCCTTCACCGCGTTTCTGGAGAACCTGCCCATCGATACCGGGATGGCCTTTGTGCTGGTCCAGCACATGGCGCCCAGGCCCCACAGCCTGCTGCCCGAGATCCTCACCCGGGTGACCCGGATGCCGGTCATCGAAGTCAAAGACGGCCAGGAGGTCAAGCCCAACCACGTCTATGTCAGCCCGCCTGAAGTTGTCATGTCCCTGGTAAACGGGGTCCTGCACCTCACGGCCCGGGAGGAGCCCCGGGGGTTGCACCATCCCGTGGATTACTTCCTGCAGTCGCTGGCGGCGGACCAGGGGGGCCGGGCCATCGGGGTGATCCTCTCGGGCACCGCCTCGGACGGCGTCAAGGGCATGAAGGACATTAAGGAGGTCGGCGGCATCACCTTCGCCCAGGACGAGGCCACCGCCAAATACACCGGCATGCCTCAGAGCGCCGTTGCCGCAGGCTGCGTGGATTTTGTCCTGCCCCCGGGACTGATCGCCCAAGAACTGGCTCGCCTCGCCCGTCATCCCTTCGGGCGTCCGGTTCCCCCGCCCCAGGTCCCGGAAATGTCTCTGGAAGAAGAGGGGACGGAGTTCAACCGGATTCTGGCCCTGCTCAAAATCGAAACCGGTGTGGACTTCACCCACTACAAGCACAGCACCATCAAGCGCCGTATCCTGCGGCGCCAGGCCCTGGACCGGGTGGAGAGCCTGGCGGATTATGTCACGTATTTGGAGGCGCATCGGCCCGAGGTAAAAAAACTCTATGAGGATATCCTCATCAACGTCACCGGCTTCTTCCGGGAACCGGAGGCCTTTGAGGCCCTGAAGAACCTGGTGTTTCCGGCCATTACCCGGGAGCGCTCCGCCGACGATCCCATCCGCATCTGGGTGCCGGGGTGCGCCAGCGGCGAGGAACCCTATTCCATCGCCATCAGCCTGCTGGAGCTTCTGGGGGACATGTCCGCCAACTTCCCGGTTCAGATCTTCGCCACGGATGTCGATGACCAGGTCATCAATCACGCCCGGGGGGGCTTCTATACCGAGGCGGCGCTGGCGGACATCTCCCCGGAGCGCCTGCGGCGCTTCTTCGTCAAAGGGTCCGGGGGCTATCAGGTGAGCAAAACCATCCGGGAAATGTGCGTCTTTGCCCGGCAAAACCTCATCAAAGACCCGCCGTTTTCTCACCTGGACCTGATCAGCTGCCGCAATGTGCTGATCTATTTCGGTCCGGTACTGCAAAAAATGGTGATCCCCATCTTCCATTTTGCCCTCAAGCCCAACGGTTTTCTCCTTCTGGGCAAATCCGAGGCCCTGGGCTCCTTCATGGACCTTTTTTCTCAGCTGGACAAGCGGTACAAGATCTACGCCCAGAAGAGCCTCCGTATGCCCCGGGCTGCGGCGGCCTTGGCCCCGGACCATCCTTCCCGGGCCCTGGTCGCGGGTTCGGGGCCGGAGAAGGCCAGAGATCTGGGCGTCAGTGTCCCCGACCTGCTCCGGGAGGCTGACCGCCTGGTCATGGCCCGCTATGTCCCGGCGGGAGTCATTATCGATGAAACTATGAAGATTGTGCATTTTCGGGGACAGACCGGCGCTTTCCTGGAGCCGGCCCCCGGGGAGGCCAGTCTCAACCTCCTGAGGATGGCCCGGGAAACCCTGGGGAGGGAGATCAGGGCCGCGGTGCAGGCCGCGATCCAGGGAAATTCTCCGGTGCGCAAGGAAGGGGTGCGCCTGCGGGCGGATGGCGGGGTGCGGCGGGTCAACCTGGAAGTTGTGCCTCTCCGGCCGACCGCCGAGGGGCCCAGATTTTTTCAGGTGCTGTTTGAAGTCGCGGCCGCAACCACCGGCCCCAAGCCGGCCCCTACCGGGGAGAAGCCAGACCCCTCAGGCCGGCGCCTTCCCAAGGAACAACGCCTCCGGGAACTGGAGGAAGAACTGGCGGCCACCAAGGAATACCTCCAGGCGGTCATGGAGGAGCAGGGAACCCATCTGGAGGAACTGCAGAGCAGCAATGAAGAACTCATGTCCGCCAACGAGGAACTGCAGAGCCTCAACGAGGAGATGGAGACCTCCAAGGAGGAACTTCAGTCCACCAATGAAGAGCTGGCCACGCTCAACGAAGAGCTGGAAAACCGCAACCAGGAATTGACCCGGGCCAACAATGACCTGTACAACCTCCTGGGGGCGGTGCAGATCGCCATCGTCATGCTGGGCCCGGACCTGCGCATCCGGCGGTTCAATCCCACGGCCCAGGAGATGCTCAACCTGATCCCCGGGGACGCGGGCCGCCCTATCAGCGACCTGAAGCTGCCCCTGGAAGTGGAGGATCTGAAGGGGCTTCTCACCGAGGTCATGGACCAGTTGGTGGTCAAGGAAGTGGAGGTGCGCGACCGGCGGGGCCGCTGGTATTCCCTGCGTCTGAAGCCCTACCGCACCCTGGACCAACGCATCGACGGGGTGGTGCTGGCCCTGGTGGACATTGACGCCCTGAAGCTGAGCCTGGAGGAGGTGGAAGAAGCCCGGAACTACGCCCAGGGCATCGTCGAGACCCTGCGGGAACCCTTGATAGTATTGGACGGCAACCTCAGAGTGATCTCGGCCAACAGCGCTTTTTACCAATTTTTCAAGGGTGTCCCCCAGGAGACCGAAAACCGTTTGATTTATGAACTGGGGGATCGCCAGTGGGACATCCCGGCCCTCCGGAACCTGCTGGAGGAGATCTTGCCTAAGGACAGCGTCTTCCATGACTTTACGGTGGACTTTGACTTCCCCGTCATCGGCCGCCGCACCATGCTCCTCAATGCCCGGCGCCTGCATCGGGAAAGGGGAAATCAGGCTCTCATCCTCCTGGCCCTGGAAGACATTACCGCCCGCCAAGAGATGGAAAATCTGTTAAAGAAGTCGGGACAGAGGCTTCAGGACCTCAACGCCGAACTGATGACCGCCCAGGAATCCGAGCAGGCCGTGTCTCTGTCTCTGCACGAGGAACTGGCCCAGAACCTGGTGACCTTGAAACTCAAGCTGGGGGAGATTAAAAAGTATCTTCCCTCTGACCAGCCAGGAGCCAAGGGCGCCATGGATCAGGCCATACACGGCATTGACGCCCTGGTAAAGGGGGCCCGGGAGCTTTCTCAAGGCTTGCGTCCCCGGGTCCTGGACCTGGGCCTGGCTCCGGCGATTCGAGACCTGGTGACCCACTTTACGCACTATTTCCAAATTGATGCGAATCTCCAGGTCCCGGGACTCGACGCGCTGTTTACGCCGCAAACCCAGGTGATGATTTACCGGGTCTTGCAGGAAACCCTGGTTAACGTGGTCAAGCACGCCCAGGCCACCCGGGTGGAACTCAACGTCGAAAAACTGGATGGGCAAGTCCGGTTTCAGGTGGTTGACAACGGCATCGGGTTCCAGATGGGCAAGTGCATCTGCTTGGGGGTGGGCCAGCAGGTCAAATCCGCGGGGGAAAAGGCCTGGCTGGTGGGCGGCGTGCCGTTTTTGGTGACGGAGAACGGCAAGGGGTTCAAGGTGGTGCCCGAGGCCCTGGGGGTGGATGCTCCCCGCCGGATGGGACTGGCGATGATAGAAGGGCGCCTCCGGCTCCTGGGGGGTTCCTTCACCATCACCAGCGAAGCCGACGTGGGCACCAGGATTGACGTCACCATTCCCGTGGATAAGGGCCGGGCGGTTTAAAATTATTTCTGCTGATTTCTCCTTTCCCTGTCCGAAAAAGTTTTCCGTTTGCCGTTTTCTGTGCCACAGCCGCCCCGGCTGTTGGGCTCCGAAAAGTTTTAGCGTTTGCCATAAATTCTTTCCCCTTGGAGGTTCTCAAATCCCCCTAAATCCAATACTGTTCACTTAGCACCCGAGCTGTCAAAAAATCCTGGAACGCATTTATTAACGACAGGGAGAAAGTGATTACTTCCCCCTCACCCTAACCCTCTCCCCCCTTGGGGGAGAGGGAATAAAGCCGGAACTCCGGTAATTCTCCCTCTCCCCCCG
>JAUSOZ010000280.1 GCA_030655955.1 Deltaproteobacteria bacterium | reverse complement strand
CGGGGGGAGAGGGAGTAGATGATGTCGCCGGGTTTAGTAACCGTAAGGCATTAAATCGGTTACACTTTATCCCCTCTCCCCCAATGGGGGAGAGGGTCAGGGTGAGGGGGAAGTAATTTTCTCGGAGCAAAAAGTGCGTTAGTAAATTTATGAACTGTTGGACTACATATAACGAGCATCCTTCTTTGCAAAAACCAAACCGGACACTGCTGCCTAAATCCCCCTTTTTCAAAGGGGGACTTTGACTGCCATTTTGTATCTTAAGCATTTCCGGACGGACTATGGCTACTACACCGGATTGCTTCCCATTCAGCAAAGAAGGGCAGGCGCCGAGGCCTACCCTTTTCTTAGCAGTCAACTTTTGACTGAAACTGGATATCAAGACACACCGCCTGATTTTTTAATAATATAAAAACGGCTAAATTATGGCAAGGACTAGCCCCGGCCCCCTCAGGCGCCGGAATTGAATTTCACTAAGCAGGTGGCGCCGGGAGTGATGACCGTCCCGGGCACCGGTTCTTGACTGACGGCCATGCCGCTGCCTTCGAAACGGCAGTGCAATCCCGAACGATTTAACAGCGTCAGCACCTGGCGGATGGTGTACCCCTTGAGGTCCGGCATGACAGTGAGAGGCCCCTGGGGAATCTCCAGCTTGGGAGGGGTAAACTCCACTGCCGGGGCGGTGGCTGCAAAGGCCGGGGAGGCCAGCATGCCCGCCAGGACCGGTTCGTTTTTGTCCTTGGGGGGTTCCTTGGGGTAATAACCCAGGACCCGCAGGGATTGGGCGGCGATTTCCCGGAAGATGGGGGCCGCCACGACGCCCCCGAAGATGGCCCCTTTGGGTTCGTCCACGATGACCGCGATGGCCAGGACCGGATTTTCGGCCGGGATCAGGCCGATGAACAGGGCGTTAAATTTGCTGTGGGAATAGGTCCGGCCGATCAATTTCTGGGCGGTGCCGGTCTTGCCGGCCACGGTGAAGCCGGGAGGAGGCGCCTCCTTGGCCGTGCCGCCGGCTTGGGTCACCGTCGCCATAATTTCCAGCATCTGCTTGGCGGTATGCTGGGAGAGGACCCGCCGCACCGGACGGGGCGGATAGGCCGTAACTATTTTCCCCTGGGGACTGACGACCTCTTTGACCAGATGGGGCTCCATGAGCACGCCGCCATTGCCCATGGCGGCCAGGGCCGCGGTCATCTGGAGCGGCGTCACCGACACGCCCTGGCCGAAGGCCACGGTGATGCGGTCAATGAGAGAACGGGTCCGGACAAGATTTTTCACCAATCCGGCGGTCTCCCCGGGGAATTGAATGCCGGTACGGCTCCCGAAGCCGAAGTCATGGAGATAATGATCCAGACGTTTGGCCCCTACCTTGTGGGAAATCTTGGCGGTCCCGATGTTGCTGGATTTCTGGATCACCTGTTGCACCGTCAGGGTGCCGTAGGGATGCACATCGTGAATCACCTCTTTAGCGCCGATGCGCCAGGTGCCGTTTTCACAATGAAATTTGTCCCCGGGTTTGACCACCTGGGCGTCCAGGGCGGCGGCGGCGATGAAAACCTTGAAGGTGGACCCCGGCTCCAGGCAATCGGTCACCTGGCGATTGCGCCGGGCAAATTCATCGAACTTGCCATAGCGGTTGGGATCTATGCAGGGCGTTTGGGCCATGGCCAGGATCTCCCCGGTTTGGGGCCGCATCACCAGGGCCAGGCCGCCGGCGGCATGGAATTTTTCCACTCCCGCATTGAGCTCCTTTTCGGCGATATACTGCAGGGTGCGGTCCAGGGTGAGGACCACGTTGTTGCCCATGACGTCGGGATCCCAGGCTTTCTCGCCGGTGACGACGATGTGGCCCCGGGCGTCGGTCATATTCCAGCATTCCTTGGGTTTGCCAAAGAGCTCTTGGTCATACTGGACTTCCAGGCCTTCTAGCCCCTGGCCGTCGATGTTGCAGAACCCCAAAACCTGGCCCGCCAAGCCCGATTGGGGATAGTAGCGCTTAGCTTCGGGGATCAGGTAAATGGCGTCCCGGTCGGTGCGGCCGGTGATCTTGGCCGCCCGGGCTTTTTGCGTCTCGGCGGCCTCCCAGGCCCGGAACGCCTCTTCGCGCTCGGGGGTGAGATGCCGTTTCACAAAGACAAAGGGGCGGGCCCGGGTAAGGAGCTCTTGCAAATCCCGGGTCTTATAGCCCAGAATGGGGGCGAGCTGCCGGCTCAGCCGGTCGGCGTGCTTGATCTGGCTGGGATGAGCCACCACGGACGAGACCCGGGTGCTGACGGCCAGCTCGGTGCCGTTCCGGTCCAGGATCATGCCTCGCACCGGCAGGATGGGGCAAAATTTCTGGTATTCCCGGGTAGCCTCTTCCCGGAGTTCCGGCCCCCGGATAACCTGCAGATAAAAAAATCGGCCGCTGATATACAGGCCGAAGGCCAAGAGACCCAGGGCCACCAAGCCGATGCGCAGCCGGACCCATTTGCCGGAGGCGGGATTCACGGCAGAGTCACGACCTGGGAGGGCTGGGGGGCTCCCATGTCGTATTCGGCTGCCAGTTTCTCCAAACGATGAATGGAGGTGAGGCTGGACAGTTCAATACGGAGCTTGCGGTTCAGGTCCAGATGCTGTTTCTTGATCTCCTGGGCCCGTGAAATCTGGTAGTTCTGAGTGATGTACTGCAAGTCGGCCCAGGCCAGGAACAGGGAGGTGAAAAAGACCCCGGCGGTAACCAGGACCACCGCGGTTACCGCGATCTTCCCCCAGCGCCAGGGGTGGCCGACCTTGCGGTTTTTGGAAATGAAAACCTGTCCGGCGGTGGTTAATCGAAGCGTCAGATTGTTCGCCATCCCCCATACCTCCAAAGTTAATGCACCATTTTCTCGGCAATGCGCAGTTTGGCACTCCGGGCCCGGGGATTGGCCTCAACTTCGGCCGCGGTCGGGGTGAGAGGCTTGCGCGTCAGGCGAACCATACCCCCGGCCCGTTCCCAGGCTGCCATAGCCTGCTTGACCAGCCGGTCTTCCAGGGAGTGGTAGGCGATGACCACCAGGCGTCCACCGGGTTCCAGCCAGGCCGGGGCGTGCGCCAGGAAGGCGGCCAGTTCTTCCAACTCCTGGTTTACGGCTATGCGCAAGGCCTGGAAGACCCGGGTAGCTGGATGCAGTCTCCCCCTGCTTCCCCCGGGTCCCTGGGCCTGTTCCAACAATTTCACCAACTGCCGGGTCGTCTGGAAGGGGCGCCGGCGGCGTTCTGCCACCACCAGGCGGGCGATGCGCCGGGCCCGATGCTCCTCGCCATACTCCCGGAAAATCCTTTCCAACTCCGTTTCGAGGGCGCGGTTTAACAGGGTGGCCGCGGTGCGCCCCGGTTCCTCCGGGTTGAACCGCATGTCCAGCGGTTCGTCGCCGCTGAAAGAAAAGCCGCGCTGCGACTCTTGCAACTGCAAAGAAGACAGGCCCAGGTCCAGGAGGATGCCTGCGGCCCCCGGGAGCCGGGCTGCTTCCAGCAGTTCCCCCAATTGGGCGTAACTACTTTGAAACAGTTGAAAATTGGAGGTGTGGTGGGCCAGCCGGGTTGCGGCCGCCTGCAGTGCGTTTGGGTCCCGATCCAGGCCCCAGAGCTCCCCCTCCGGGCCGATGCGGTCCAAAATGGCTGCGGCATGGCCCCCCCCACCCACGGTGCCATCCACATATAGGCGGCCGGACCGGCAATTCAGGCCCACCAACACCTCCCCCACCATCACCGGTTCATGCACCGGATTGAGGCCTGCAATTAGATGAATAATTCGTGCAGCATTCGTTCATCAATGGTTTCTTCCAACACTTGGCGGTGAGACTCAAAAGCGCCGCGGTCCCAAATTTCAAAGCAGCGGATGGCCCCCACCAGGCAGACTTCCCGGCTGAGCCGGGCATATTTCCGCAGGTTGGGAGACACCAGGATGCGACCCTGGCGGTCCAGGGTGCACTCTTCGACGCCGGAAATCAGAAACCGCTGAAAGTCCCTGACGTCCTTACGAAACAACGGCTGCTCAGCGAATTTAACCTCGATTTTATTCCACTCGGATTGCGGGAAGGCCAGGACGTAACCACCGAAATTAGTTATAATAATCTGGTGATCCTTGGCCCCCTTCAGGATTTCCCGGTAGCGGGCCGGAATGCTGACCCGTCCTTTATTGTCCATGGTATGGAAGTAGCTACCGGTAAACATGGCTCCCCATTATTTCCCACTCTATTCCACTTTTTCCCACATGAGGCCAAAATATGCCCTTTCTTAGGGCAATGTCAAGAAAAAAAAGCACAAAGAAACTATAAATTTCCAGAAAATATCGCCTGCAAGCGGCGTAATGCCAAGGAAGGGGTGTATATAGGGCTCGTGGAACCCTGTTTCTGAAGTTCGGGAGGGTCGGCCTGGCGGCGGCCGCAATGGGAGGAGATATGGCAGCTAAGATTAATTATATAATAAAATTAGATATATATATACAAGACGGCCAGGGTGTCGCCCGACGGGGAGTGGACTTCAGGTGTATGGGTGGGAGATCATCTCCGGCGGAGGGCTTTTTACGCGGTCTGCTCCCTATGGTCCAGGAAACTTTGCAAAATGAGGACCGCGGCCAACTGATCTACTACCTGGCGCCGGCGCCGGCGGCTCACATCCGCCTGGATCAGCAGCCGTTCGGCTGCGGCGGTGGTGAGGCGTTCATCCCAGAAAATGACCTCTGCGCTCAGGGCCTCGCCCAGGGCGCCGGCAAACTCCGTGATTTCAGGGGCTGCATCCCCCAGACGGCCGTCCATGTGCCGGGGCAGGCCCACCACAATCTGCTGCACGGCATAATCCCGCCCGACCTTGAAGAGGTGGTCCAGGTCGGTCTGCCGATCCCGGCGGATCCAAACTTCCAGCCCTTGGGCGGTTATGCCCAGAGGATCACTCACCGCCAGGCCGATGCGCTTGGCGCCCATATCCAGGCCGAGAATTCGCCTGGACTCACGCTTGGGGAAAGACGGTTCGGTTTCCATAGCTCAGTCTCAGAAAGCCCCGTGGCGCCGGATTGATGATTCAGCCGGGCGCGGTGTCGGAGGCATAATAGCCTGCCATGATCCCCACCTGGACATGAAAGAGCCAGTTAACCGGTGGGAAGAGGAGGGAATCGTAGGTCAGGGAGTGGATGGCGAAGCCGAGCAAGACGAGCACCCGGTACCAATCTGACGGTGAGGATTCCGGCCAGGATCGCAACCTTCGACAATATTTTGCCAGGATAAATATGACCAACCCTAAGTAAAATACAGTCATAACGGTGCCAAATTCCACCAAGCCGGTGAGCAACATGTTGTCAAGAGTCTGAAGCTTGGCGACTGCTTGAGGAAATTCATGCAGCTCCTGATTACGGAGGTGATAATCAGGTAAATATTGTGCATGAGTGAATGAACGCAAACCTATTCCCATGAAAGGATGGGTTTTCCAGATGTGCAGGGCAAAGTTATACAATTCCAGGCGATGCAATATACTCACATGATGAGCAATGTTCGGGTCAAGACGGGCAAACCGGCGTTGGGCTTCCAGAGGTAAAATCAGGGCGATAGCTAAACAGATTGATATTACAAGATATTTTCGTCGGCGGACCAGGTAAAGCATCGATATTGCCAGCATGGCGGCCAGCGCCAGCCAGGTCCCCCGCTTGTGGGTGAGAAAAATCAGGCTGCCGCCCAGCAGGACTAACAGCCAGCCCAGGAGCTTGGCGGTGGAATTTTTCGAGACGATCAGACGTACCGGTCCGGATGACAACAGGATTATCAAAGTTCCCAAAGGGATCGGATGGAGGACAAAGACCTCAAAAGCCCCCGGGCCATATTTCCCTGGGATCACAGAGAGGATCATTTCTACCAGTATAATAACGCCCAGGGAGCCGGCACAAAACCAGTCGAACATCTGTCGGCGGCGCGGATTGTTGATTAAAAACATGGAAGCCCAGAGGGCGAATAGCCCCGTAAGCAGAAAGGTTCGCATGTTATCAATGGATCTCGATCCGGCACCGCTTAAAGACGTGTTGACTATCCCGAGAATTATTATTACGACCATCAAGATTATTTCCAGGCGATGTTCCTTGGCGGTAATCACCTGCCAGGAATAAGCCAGCCAGAGCATCAGCCATGGAAAGATGTAGATAACGATTTGAGTCCAGAAACTAAGATGTCCACCCAGGATATTCGGGGACCATAAAAGGACAATATAGAAGCCAGACCCCAAAAGGGAATAGAACGCAAGTTGATTGAGTAGAGGTGGCTGGAAAATATGCGATAAGTATTTCATATAATAAGACAGTATAGTTATTAATTTATCAATTTTCTAACGTATCCAAGAAATAAATTAATTCTTATAACCATGACCTTAAAGCCAAGCCAATTGCTTGGATAACTCCATCAGATTGGACTTATAATCTATGAGTTGGTTCTGGAATTGTTGAATTTGTTTCATTGACCCGGATACTGCAGCCGATTTCGCCGGCATTGCCGGACCAGCCTGAGGGGGGTGGGCCGGCGGATTCGGGTCTATATTATTGAGCCGGCTCTGCAGATACTGCAGTTTTCTTTCCACCTTCAGCCGGTTTTTATGAGCCAAGCGAATATTGGTCTGCCAAAAATATCTCGGGGCCAGGGGCCGGATGGCTTCGGAAAAGGGAAAGGCGAGCAGCCGATCCTTTGAAATCCTCTGGTCCGGGCCGTTATGCGCCTGAAACCATTTAAGGTAATCCACCCTCTCGTTTAACGTTCTCAAATCGTCTCTTATGCGTGAACATTCTCTACGTGCCTGCCGGGAAATAGATTCCAGGTTGTTGACGGGGAAGAGATAGTCTTGCAGTTCGGGGAGTTGGCATACACCCGAGCCCAGGACTATGAGGAGTCCGGCGGTGAGAAGAAGTTTTTTGACTGTCAAGGAGTTAAGGAACATGTTGGCGCCGGGTAAGTTTTTTATAGATAACTATCTGGGCCAGAGGTTTGGTTGCAGGAACAAAGCGATGATAATAAGGGTCGGGCCGGTTTCCAAAGGGTTCGTCTTCCCACGGTAAGATTATGGCCTGGTAATCAGCGGTCAGGGAAAGCTTTTCCCGGATGAATTTTTCGGCGTCCTGCAGCTGATAGTTGCGATTATAGCGAATCTCATAACGTGATACCACCCAATCAGGCGGCCGGGATGGTGAAATTTTGCCCTGCAACCCTCCGATCACCTGAAAAGGGGTATAAAATTGCAGCGGCAAGTCGCCATAGGTGGTCAGGATAAGATCTCCGGGTCGAGCCTGAGTTTGGAAAAAGCGGATGAAGTTGCGATTCACATCCGCATAGGGAGAGAAGAGTTCGGTCAGAAAGAGCCTGAGGGGGAGGTTGGGGTAGGTGAGCATCTGACGGTTAGTTTGATTGGGGCGGTTGCTTATCTGCAACCAATCCATGGGCACCAGATAGAGCCAGTTGGTAACAAACAGGAGAAACGCCAAAAGAACTCCGGAAATCTTATGATAGCGCCAGGTCTTTAAGATGACCCACCCCAGGATGATAGCGCACAAGGGATAAAGGTGAACTAAATAGCGGTGCTCGCATTGGGGGGCCAGGGATAAGACTATGATATTGCCTAAAATAATCAGGCCCAGAAACAAGATGAATTTTTCCCCCGATTCCCCCGGGATGCCGGCGCGGGTCCAAAAAAACCGGCGCCACCTCCAGAGCAGATACGCGGCTATAGGAAGAGGGATCATATATTGGACAAGGTCGCGGAAGTAATTCTCCAGATTATTGGGAATAACAGCCAGGTTTATTATATGGGATTGTTCCTGGATACGAAATAAAAACAGACCAGGTACAATAATAATCAAGGTAGCTATTGTAATTATTGTGGTTCTTTTTAAGGGAAACTCTCCAGGATATAGCCAAAGTCCTACCAGCAATGTGGGCATTACATAGCTAAAAAAAAGTAAATAATTTGTATAGAACAGAAACCCGATGGATAAGCATAATAACAAAGCCGGTCTAAATCTCGATTGCCAGTCTTCCTTAAAGGCATAAAGGCTCATCAAGGTGAAGAAAGCCCCTAAGCTGTAATAGCGGCATTGGCGGGCATACAGGAGAAAGGGCACGGAGCAGGTGAGAAGAGCCGCGGCGCACAGGGCCCAGGTGCGGTCGCCAAGATTACGGCGCACCAACTGGTAGACCAGAAAAATACACGCCAGGCCGGCTAACGCAAAGGGGAGACGTCCGGCGAAGGTGGTGAGGCCGCCGAGGCGAAACGCGGCCGCGGCCACATAGATTTGTAGCCAGGGGGACCAGCGCCATAAAAAGTTGCCGTCAAACTCGCTCCCCCGTTCCTGGGAGATAATATTCAGCCCATCATAAGCTCGGGGCACGCCATAGGTTAAGACATTTTTCGCCAAACCGGCGGTCTCGGCTTCATCCTGCCAGAAGGGCCGGTTATCCAGGCCGAAAAGCAGGAGAAAGGCCGCCAGGGCCAGGATTATCATGATGGGAGAGAATAAGCGATCAACCCGCATTGAGGGCTCAGCCATAATGTTTATCTTGGGGGGTATGAGGTAGGGAGTCTCTATACCATTCGCATTGAAGATTCGCCTGAAGAAAGGGCACTGACACTGGGCGAATTTATGTTAGATCATTTGAATGGGGATTTCAAGTTTTTTAAGAAAACCGTGTCGGCCACAACACATCCGGGCTTAACACTATTTGGACAGCAGCCAGGCGGCCGCCAACGCCAGGGCGAGGCCAGCCAGGTGGCGCAGGGTCAGGGCTTCCTGGAGGAAAACCCGGCTCAAGACCACGGCGATGGCCGGGTAGAGGGCGGTGAGGGGCACCACGACCGTGGCCGGGCCCCGGGCCAGGGCCTCGAAGAAGCAGAGGAGCCCCACGGCCATAGCCAGGCCGGCCCCCAGAGCGGCGCCGACTCCCCAGGGTTGCCAGGCGGCCGGCCCCATCCCACCCACCAAGAGGTAACCCGCCACCACCAGATGCCCGGTAATGGCCAGCAGATAAACCTGATGGGAGGGCAGGTGCTGGGAGGCTACCTTACCCAGGAAGCCCCATACGCCCCACAATCCCAAAGATAGCAGGGAAAAGCCCAGCCAGTTCATATCCTCTTTCCCGGTCTTGCTACTTATCAGTCTTTCATCTAGTATACGAAAGTACGCCACGGCACAAGGATCAATTGCTTTTTGTCCCGTTTCCGCCCCCATAGGAGCGCCGCCCCCGGAAATGGAGGACCATGACCGCAGCGGTGGCCAGTCGCGAGGTTGCCATCATCGGCGCCGGCCTCATATCAGTTTGCCAAATTATTCAATAGGCGTATCCGCTTGACTCAAGTTACCACAACATATAGAATTCGCGGGTATGGAAGATTACCCCATGAATTTAATGGATTTTGAGAGACAATTTTCATCCGA
>JAUSOZ010000255.1 GCA_030655955.1 Deltaproteobacteria bacterium | reverse complement strand
CAAATTTATATGAGAATAGCTCGGTGGGGCGGGCCTCCGTGCCCGCCAGCGAGAGGCGGCCAGGGACGGCCGCCCCACCAACACCAGCTATTTTTCATCTTTCGTTGTGTCCGTGAGGAAATGATCGGTGGTATGAGAGGTCGGGATGTCGGCAGGGTTAGCCTCGTTCCCAAGTGCAACGTGGGAACGAGAGGAAATATCAAGCTCAATCACCCAGGAGCAGCAGTAGCAAGCCGGAAATATCTCGCACCGGCGTAGCCAGGAAGCCGTGATCTGCATATGTCCCTACCACCTGGCCGAGATCATTAATCCCCCAAACCTGGGTGTTATCAGCGCCCGCAACGTCAATATAGCTAAAGGCGAGGCCGTCATAGACAAAACCATGGTAGGTACCGTCGTTGTGCCGATACCAGCCCGAAATCCAGTTGTGATTGTTGATGCCGGATATCAAGGTATGGGTGGCACCGGGGACGTCAAAAGTGGAAAAAGCCCCGCCGGGGGACCTGATAAAACCGTGGTTGATGCTATTGACATCCCCATAAGAACCCACAATCCAGCCAGCGTCGTTGATCCCTCTGGGCTCATAGCTTATTGCAACGGGTTCACTAAGAGTAGTAAAATTTCCACCAGACCATAAGAATCCCCGGACTCCCTGAAAGGTGCCATCCTGGGAGTACTGCCCGGCGATCTGCCCTGTCAGGTTGATACCGGCGGGATAGCTACCAAAGCTGCCGGGAACATCAAAAGGAAAGGGCAAGATATAAGTTCCGTTATCATAAATGAAACCGTGACCGGAAGTATAAACCTCTGGATTACCATATCCTCCGACAATCCGGCCGTTGGCATTTATTCCGTAAATAAAGGTATCGGACGCGCCGTCGACATCGATGGTGGTATATGACCCGCCGGCAGTTTTGATAAACCCGTGATAAAAACCGTTTTGGTAATAAAACCCCGCAATGGTTCCCCCATTATTGATTCCGAAGGGCACGGTGTTGCGGGTAGCTTCGGGTACATCGAAACTAGTGTAATTGTAGGTTCTGGCCTGGGCTTCGGAGAGATAGAACAGGGTGGCAGCCAGGATGGCCACCATGATCCGGCATATCGAGGGCCTCATTCTTTTCCTCCTTTGGTTCATGACGTTGTTGGCAGGGCGTATTATTTTGCCCGATTCAGTGGGCCAAGGCGGGGATTGAGAGTGCATTTTTACCAAAAATTACATAAAATTGCGTTGCAGTCAAGTTCAATATAACTAAATATACACAGAGGTTTTGTGGCAGCCTTGGCCACCGCACTTATAGCCTCGTTCCCAAGTGCAACTTGGGAACGAGAGGATACCCCAGAACCCAGAACCTAAAACCCAAAACCTTAATTACTCCCCTGATTTCTTAGCCTTTTTCCCCTTCTTGCCGGATTTACCCGCCGCCCCCTTTTGGGCCCCCACCAGTTTCGCCTGGTCGGGGTGCGGTCCCAGCCACTGGATCTGCCCGGAATCGAGGTCATAGAGGGCGCCCACCACTTGAACTTGGCCGTCTTTGACCTTCTCCCGGATGATGGGGCTCTGCCGCAACATATCTTCCATGGCCTGCCAGACGTTGTCCGTGATGGCGGCCTTGAGGAGCACGTCCTTGGCGGCCTCGGGGTTGGCCTCCCGGGCCTTGTCCACCGCCGGTTTGATGGGCGCCACCAGTTTGGCGATGTTGGGGGGCAGCTTGGCGTTGTCCACCACCGCAGAGACCGCGCCGCACTGGCTGTGACCCATGACCACCACCAAGGGCGCGGCCAGGTTGGCCACGCCGTATTCGATGGTGCCGGTCTCATCCGTGGCCGCCACGTTGCCGGCCACCCGGACCACGAAGATATCGCCGATACCCTGGTCGAAGATGATTTCCGCCGGCGTCCGGGAGTCGGAACAAGTGAGGACCGTGGCCAGGGGGTGCTGGCCCTGGCCCGCGGTCAGGGCCCGGCGGGCCCGGTCCTGGTGTGGATGCTGGAGTTTGCCCTCGACGTAACGGGCATTGCCCGCCTTGAGGACCCGCATGGCCTCATCCGCAGAGATCCCCGGATTGGCGCTGGTCGCCAGCGTGGGAGATGCCAGGGCCGCGGCCACTATGAGGATGAACATTGCCAGGCTGATTCTTTTCATAAAAAGCTCCTTTAAGCCAGGAGGCGGCCGTCCCTGACCGCCACCAATATTCTTGCACAGCCACATTACTTGCCGCAGGACGGGCACGAGGCCGCCGGCTCCGGGCTCTTCCCCGGGCCTTCTTCCTCACGCATCAGAACTTTGGCCAGTTCCATCATCTGCTTCAATTTCTGGTCCACCCGACAGTTCACCGTATCCGGTTCAAAGGTGCCGTCCGGGAGGCGTTTACCGGCCGGGACCCCGGTGAGGAGTTCCAGGGCCTCATCGGCATGGCCCACGGCCCAGACGTGAAACTTACCTGCTTTCACTGCGTCCACCACTTCTTTTTTCAGCATCAGCTCCGGGACATTGGCCTTGGGGATGATGACGCCCTGCGTTCCGTCCAGGGCCCGGGCCTTGCAGACCTTATAGAACCCCTCGATCTTCCAGTTGACTCCGCCGATGGGCTGGGCTTCGCCCCGCTGGCTCATGGAACCGGTCATGGCGATATTCTGGGCCAGGGGCAGTTCGATCAAGGCCGACACCAGGGTGCAGAGTTCCGCCAGGGAGGCGCTGTCGCCTTCCACCATGCCGTAGCTCTGCTCAAAGCAGAGGCTGGCCGAAAGGGTCAGGGGCTTGTCCTGGGCAAACCGGCTTCTCAGGTACCCGGCCAGAATCAGGACCCCCTTGTTGTGGATGTTGCCCGAAAGCTGGGACTCCCGGTCGATGGTCACCACCCCGCCCCTACCCAGGCCGACGCTGGCGGTGATCCGGGACGGGCGGCCGAAGGCGTGATCCCCCAGGGCATAGACCGACAGGCCGTTCATCTGGCCCACCACCTGCCCGGCGGTTTCGATGAAGAGCATCCCTTCATCGATGAACTCCTGGAGCTTTTCTTCCGGCAGGTCGGCCCGGTAGGTCTTCTCGTCGATGGCCTTGTCCACGTCGGAGCCCAAAATCGCCTCGTGGGTGTTGTTCCGGGCCCAGTAATTGGCCTCTTTGACCACGTCCTGAACCTCTTTGAGCTGCAGGGTGAGCCTTTGCTGGTGGCCGGCCTTTTCCTGGGCATACTCCACCAGGCGGGCCATGCCGGTCTTGTGGAGGGGGATGAGTTTCTTCTCCCGGCAATAGCCGGCTAAGAGCTCGCAGAACTGCCGCAGGTGGTCGTCGGTCTTGCGCATCCGCCAGTCGAACTGGGCCTTGATCTTGAAGAATTTATGAAAATCTTCGTCGTAAATATAGAGCAGCTGGTAGATATAGGGGTCGCCTACCAGGATGATCTTGATGTTCAGAGGGATAGGCTGGGGCTGGAGGCTGCGGGTGGTGATCAGCCCGAACATCTCCATGGGGTCCTCGATCTTGACCTCGCCGTTTTTCAGGCAGCGCTTCAGGGCTTCATACGAGAAGAACCAGCGCAGCAGGTCCATGGCCTCCAGGACGAGATAGCCGCCGTTGGCCCGCTGCAAGGCTCCGGCCCGGATCAGGGAAAAATCGGTAACCAGGGCGCCGAACTGGGCCCGGCGTTCCACCGCCCCGAAGAGGTTGGAGTAGGTGGGGTTGTTCTCCATGATCACCGGGGCGCCTTGGGTCTCGGAGTGGTCCACGAAGACGTTCACCTGGTATTGAATGAAGGATGGCTCCGGCGCCGCGAAGGGAAAGGGGCCCTGGGAAGCGGGCCGGCGCTTGAGGTCGTCGATATTTTTCAGAATATCTTCCTGGACGTCTTGGAGGTAGTCCAGGACCTGGGGCAAGTCCTGGTATTTCTCCCGCAACTCCTCCATGTGTTGGCCCACCACGTAGAGGGCCACGTCCTGGTCCAGCTTTTTCTCCTTTTCCTGGAACTCCTTTTCCATCTTGCGGATCTTGCGGATGGCCTCGTTCATGTAGTTGTGGAGCTGGGCGGACTTCTGGCGCAGCGTCTCCCGGTCCTCGTCGTTCAGTTCCTTGAGTTCATCTTCGCTCAAGGGCTTGCCTTCCTTGCCGGGAAAGATCATGAGGCCGGTGGGGGAAATATTGAGGATAAAGCTCTCTTCCCCCGCCTTGGCGTCCAGTTCCTGAAGGATCTTGTTGCGTTCCTGGGTGAAGCCGTGCATGAGGGCTTCCCGGCGGCCGGAGTAGTCCTCACTTTCGAACACCTCGGGGATTTGCACCTTCAGGTTGGAGATGAGCACTTCCATATCCGCCTTCAGGAGCCGGCCTTTGCCGGCGGGCAGGTTCAGGCTCTCGGGCTTCTCCGGGTCCTTAAAATTGTGGACATAGATATAATCCGGCGGCGTCGGCTCGGTGGCGGCCAACTCCTGGACGTAGGCCATGATGGCTTCGGTCTTCCCAGCCCGGGGCGGCCCGGCCACGAAGATGTTGTATTCCAGGTCCTTCACCCCCAGGCCGAACTCCAGGGCGTGGACGGCCCGGTCCTGGGCCACGACCTTTGCCTTCATGGGGCTGACGTCCAGGGTGGTTTCGAATCCCAAGGCGTCGGGGTCACAGACGGCGCGCAAGCTCTCCGGTTTCAATTCCCAGCGGTTTGGCGACATGCTTCCTCCTCATCAAGATCATTACTAACCGGCAGACCGCCAGGAGTCTGAGGCGGTCGTATTATTCGCTGCCGCCTTCCCGGCGGTTTAAAGGACAGGCCCGGGGGTCATGGAAATCCGGACCTTCGATCTGGATGGTGTTGTGCTCCAGACCGAATCGGTGGCGCAGCAGTTCTTCCAGTTCCCAGGTCAGGCAGTCCCGGTTGCTCTGGTTGTCGATGGTCACGTGGACGCTCAGGGCATAAATCCCCGAGGCGATGGTCCAGATGTGCAGGTCGTGGACCTGCTTCACCTGGGGATGGCTCTCCAGGGACTGCTGCACCTCGTCGGCGGCGATATGCCGGGGGGTGGATTCCAGCAGAATATCCGCGGCCTCCCACACCAGTTGCCAACTGCCGATGACGATCAGCACCCCGACGACGATGCCGGCCAGGGGATCGAACCAGTACCAGCCTTGCCACCAGACGGCCACGCCGGCGGCGATGGCGGCCACCGACCCGAAGGAGTCGGCCAAAAGGTGCAGGAAGGCCGACCGGAGATTGAGGTTGTGCTCCCGGGACGGCATGAGCACATACATCCCGAACAGGTTAACCAGCAGGCCCAGGCTGGCGATGATGATGAGCGGGCTGCCGCTGATGGCCGGCGGCTGGAAAAGCCGTTGCGCCGCCTCAAAAAAGATATACCCGGCCATGGCCCAGAGGACCAGCCCGTTGACCAGGGCCACCAGAATTTCCAGGCGGTGGTAGCCGTAAGTCTTCTGAGGGGTGGCGGCCTTGGTCGCCCACCTGAGCGCCAACAGGCTCAATCCCAGGGCGCCCACGTCGCTCAGCATGTGCCCGGCGTCGGCCAAGAGGGCCAGGCTGTTGGTGAGAATGCCGCCCCCCAGTTCCACCACGAAAAACGCCAGCTGGGTCCAAAAGGCCAGTTGCAGGCGCCGGCGGCTGCCCTCGAACCGGTGCTGGTGGGCGTGGGCGGCGTCGTTCATACCTGTTCCCGGTGAATTTCCAGAACCTGGTACAGCCTCATGCCCCGAGGGGTCTGGACTTGCAGCCGGTCCCCCACGGCCCGGCCCAGCAACGCTTTTCCCAAAGGCGAGGCCATGGAGAGGTGCCCGGCCGCGGCGTCGGCCTCCAAGGGACCCACCATTTTATATTCACGTTCCTGGCCGGTGTTCAGATTGACCACCTTGACCCGGGCGTTGAATCTTACCTTATCGGCCGACAGGTTGCTCCCCACCAGCACCTCGGCATTGGCCAGGGTCTGTTGCAACTGCCTGATTCGCCGCTCCAACTGCCGGCGATGGACCAGGGCGGACTGGAAATCGGGATTTTTCTCCACCCGCCCTTCCTGGGCCACATCCAGGATCTCCCGGACTGCCTGGGGGCGTTCCACCTGGCTGAGAAACTCCAACTCCCGGATGAGCTTCTCATACCCGGCCCTGGTCAAGAGAATCTTTTCCATGCCACCTGACTGCCAGTAATTGATTTATGACTCGGAGCAGCTGCTAATGAACCCGTGGTCCACCCGTAAAACCTGAAAAATTGGTATTGGCTGGTGGCACAGGCTTCCCAGCCTGTGCACGACTAACCTGATGCCTTGACACAGGCTGGAAAGCCTGTGCTACCAATTGAAAGAACTTTTCCAAGCAGTCATTCATGGGCCTTTCGGCCCACCCGTAAAGCATGAAAAGTCAGGTAGGGCGGGCGTCCTCGCCCGCCACTCAAATGGATTGATGGTGCGAAGGACGCACCTAACATTTTTGCTTACTCAGCCTCGAAGCCCGGCGGGCTGTGCCCGTAAACCAGGGCAAGGTTATTGCTTGCGTTCTCCGGCTGATAAAACTCCGCCCAGTCTTCAGACCCATCAATTTCCTCTTATTCTTATCTAAAAAGCACGGCGGGGTCAACACCGGCGGCAGGGCGCAATTTCCTCCGGGGCCGCTCCTTGACAGCGGTGGCCGGAGCCGTCTATGATCAGGGTAGTCGTTTATGAGCCCACGGTTCACCCGCAAATGATGCAAAGACCAGTGGGGCGGGCCTCTGTGCCCGCCACTTTTGGTGGCACAGGCTTCCAGCCTGTGCACCGCACCGGCAAGATGCCGGTGCCACCAAGAACTTTTCGGAACAGTCGTTCATGAGCCCATGGCTCACTCGTAACTCATGAAGATGGAAGGGTAGGGGTGGATTTAAAACCTAATGTTGTTCACTTAGCACCCGAGTTTTCAATAAATCCGGGAGCGCATTTATTAACGACAGGGAGAAAGTGATT
>JAUSOZ010000253.1 GCA_030655955.1 Deltaproteobacteria bacterium | reverse complement strand
AGCACAATAATCCTGGTTCTTCTTATAATCGTGCAGGCTACCCGGCACAGGCTCAATCTCCCACTATTGCCCCCAGGTCGTCAGGCTATTCCCATAATACCACCATCCCTGGGGGTCAGACTGGCGCGCAGCCCGGTTTTCGCCGCCCCGATGCTGCCGGGAATGCCCCTCGGCCTCAAGACCAATCTCCTTCAGGGGTAATCTAGGCTGCTGACTATCAGGAATTGCAGGTTTGCTCGGTGAGAGCTGACCGGTGAATAACTTCAGATGGATTCAAGGGAGGGGGGCCGCCCGCTTGTGCTCTTGCCCCTCCCTTGACCATTATGTTGGTAAAAGGAAATTCATAACTTCACCGTGGCAAAACCCCATCAATAAGAGCAACCCGGGCAAAGGGGTCCCCAAAACCATTTTTTGATAGGGGTAACCAAGGCTACGGCATAATCTCAGAAAGACTTCCTGGAAATAACATTAAGGAGTCTGGTGTATCCAGGACGGCAAAGGAGAGGCCGGGGGAACTTCTTAAGGTGAATGAAACAACCGTCAATGGGCGTCTTGGTGCCTGGATCGGCGCTTTAGGGCTGGTCATCTCCCTAATGGGCTGTCAGCCACGGGTTAATAATGCGCCACCGTTGCCGCCGCCACTGCCTCCGGCGGCGGCGCTACCCCAGCCGGTGCGCTCCACTTTTTATGTGACTATTAACCAGCTTAATTTGCGGGCCTGTCCGGGCATAGATTCCCCCAAAATCTCGGCCCTGGAATTAAATGCAGAAGTGGAAAAGATGGGGGAGATCGAAAATTGGACTCAGATCAGAGTAAAAAAGAATGGTACTATAGGTTATGTAAGCTCCCGCTATCTCTCCCCGCAACCCGTGAAAGTTGCACAACCCATCAAGAAAAAACCCAAGAAGGCAAAACCTCGCAAAGCCACCCAGCCTCCTGAAGCGGCGGGGGAAGAGGAGGAAGCCGAGCCCAAGGAGGAGCTTTCACCTCCACTCCCCCGGGTCATGTAGGAAAGGCAGGAGTCAAGAACCTGGATTTGCAGGATAAATTACTTTTTGAGGTAAATTTAGACTATCATGTCCCTCACAAGTTAATCTGGCTACAAAAAAGAAGATTGCACCCTGATTGTTTTGATTAGCTGAAAATGGGAAACTACGAATGGCCGAGAATATAGCTTTGGGAAATCGCGTACTTGACCAGATCGGCCAGATTCTTGATGTTCAGCTTCTCCATGATATTGGAGCGGTGCCGGCGCACCGTATGGGGGCTGATGTACAAAGCTGCGGCGATTTCTTTGGCTCTCTTGCCCTCCGCCAAGAGTTTTAAGACTTCTCTTTCCCGCATCGTCAAGACCTCGGTTTTATCTTCCTCTACGGCCAAGCTCGTCAAGACACTGGAAAGTAGAGGGGAGAGATATTTTCCGCCATTCCTAACAGTTTGCACAGCCCGGATAAGCTCGCTCCCCGCATCTTCTTTGAGCAAAAAGCCATCGGCGCCGTCTCGCAAGGCCTGCCGGAGAAATTCCTTTTTCTTATGCATGGTCAAAACCAAGACCTTTACTTGTCGGTAAGTTTTTTTAATTTCCCGAATTGCTTCCAAACCCCGGAGATTCGGCATCGAAATGTCAAGGATGACCAGATTGGGGCTGGACTTTTTCAGGAGTTCCAGTAGTTCGAGACCATCGTTGACTTCACCGCTAATGACCGCACCCTCGATCCGTTCGATGATTTTTCTAATCCCTTCCCGAAACATCGGATGATCATCGGCCAGTATGATAGTGTAAGCATCCATGCTTAATTTCCTTCGGGAATTGGAATGGTAAAAGAGATTTTCGTCCCTCGGTTTTCCTGGCTCCAGAGTTCAAAGACGCCACCCAGGATCTTGACCCGCTCTTCCATGGCTAACAAGCCCAAGGTTTTCTTCTCGGTGACAACCTTATTCCGTTCAAAGCCAATGCCATCGTCCTTAATGGTAAAAGAGACCTCTTGTTTTTCCCGTTTAATTCCGAGAAATACGTTTTTAGGTTTAGCGTGTTTCCCGATATTAGTCAAAGCTTCCTGCGCTATCCGGTAGATAGCTGTCTGAGTTGACAGAGTAAAAAGTCCATCGAGGTCATCCAATTTAATCGTCCATCTTATGTGCTTTTGCAGCTGGGCAAAATCATCAACCAGAGAATGTAAAGCGATGGTCAGACCCAGGTCCTCCAGGTCGCCTGGACTAAGATCAAGATAAAGACGCCGCACCTCTTCAATGGTGGCATTGACAAACTCAAGGATCTTATTTACCTCTTTTTTCAGAGTAGCCTGTTGAGGCAACAGTTGCTCTTGTACGGATTCGATTTGGAGCTTCAGCGCCAGCAAAGCATGTCCCAATTCATCGTGAAGCTCCCGGGAAAGGCGTTTCCGCTCGTCTTCTTGGGCTCCGAGGAGTTGAGATGCCAGATAGCGCAGGTTCTTTTCTGATTTTTTGAGCATTTCTTCAGTTCGCTTGCGTTCCGTGATATCCCGGATGATTTCCTGGAACAATTTTTCGCCTTCGACATCTAAAAGGCGCAAACTGACCTCTACCGGGAAAGTTGTTCTATCCTTACGCTGTTGCATTGCTTCAAAAATTAGCCCACTTTTTTCTTCGACGTGGCGCATAAGTGTGTCAAGCACTTGTTCTGACCCAGGCGGGTATAAATCTATTAAATGTAAATTAAGAAGCTCATCTCGGGTATATGAATAAGAGGTTACGGCCCTGTCATTTGCTTCAACAATTCTCAGGCTCTGGTTGGTCACCAGGATGATGTCGTTGGCAAACCTGGTCAGATACTCATACCTCTGCGCCAGTGCCCGACGCTCATGTTCAACTTCATATTGGCGGCGGTAAAATCTGATTTGTTGATTCCTCTGGAAATAAGCTACACATATGCCCGCGGTGCCAATCAAAGTAAACAGGAGAAACACCACTTCCCGGCTTAGCTTTTTTAGGGGGGCATGGATTTCATCAGCGTCGATCTTGGCTATAAGAAACCAGGGTGAATCAGGGATACGCCCGGCCGCTGCCAGAACTGGAACGTCTCGATAATCAATGCCTTCAACAATACCTGTCTTTCCCCGAGCGATCATGGCTGCCACCAATTTGGGCGAGTCCAGGGGAAAACTCAAATTAAGAGGAATATTATGCCGATGCCGGAGTTCATTGAGAAAAACCACCTCATTCCCTTCCTGACGGACTAATTCAGTCTCCCCAGTCAGACTCGGAGTTGGCCATGATTTGAGCAGAGGATAGAGGAACTGATAAGGTTCAATCCTGATCAGAACAACCCCAATGGTAACCTTTTTATTTCCTTGAATTACCAAAAGGGGAGTAAGGACGCTGATCATAACCTTGGAGTCCTCATCCCGATATAGGTCGGAAAAAACAACTTTTTGAGCCTGCATTGCTTGACTGGCCAAAGATATCACATAGGGAGTAAGTCCTTGCATCGACGTCGGAACCGATAGCCTCACATTTCCTTGTGGATCGATTAAAGTTAGACTTTGATATTGGAATGAAGTCAAGGATGTCAACCGTTCGATAATTTGTTTTTTGAGAATTTGTTTGGTTCTGCCTTTGATAAAATCCCTCACCCGCATGGCAAGAAAAGGATCGTCCATAATCGTGCTGGCATAATCGATACGTTCCTGGCGCCAAGAGATAATTTGGTCTATTTTAAGGGCAATGATGGCGGCAAGTTCTTGCTGCTTCTCTTTGGTGATATAATCACCTTGATTCTTATAGTATAAATATCCGGTAGTTAATATACTAATGGATAAAATTACGAATATTATAATAAGGTACAGGGGATATTTTACAGATTCGTGTCGATTAGACATTAAGTCTACCTACAGATTAATATTAAACTACTTTATCGAATTAAGTTTTAGAAACAGTATAGGCAAATACTGCTAACGGCAGAAAATCTTAGCCGGCAGCTTTTCTATAGCTCAAACCTATTTTAAGTCAGTGCTGTCCGGTTAACTGATTAAAAAAAGTCCGAAAACTCCCGGAATCTGTTAGAATGGGTTAGCCATAACTCACTAAACAGCAAGGAGATTTCGGACTATGGCCCATTGTAACACAATCTTTCATCAGATGCTAAAACTTATCCCGAGACATCATTTTGCCAAGTTGGAAGCCGAGCATGGCACCGGCCGGAAGGCCCGATCTTTTACCCGGTGGAGTCAGTTGGTGCACCTACTTTCCATGCAACTCACGGCCCGAGTCAGTCTGCGGGACGGTGTCTCCAGCCTCAAAGCCCGGATAAAGAGCCTCTATCACCTGGGGGTCAAGCCGGTGCCCCGCTCTACCTTTGCCGATGCCAACCACCAACGCCCCGCCTCCTTCTATGAGGCGCTGTTTAGCTTGATGTACCGGCGCTGCCAGCCTCTGACCCCGAAGCACAACTTCAAGTTCAAAAACAAGCTGTTCAGCCTGGACGCCACGGTGGTGA
>JAUSOZ010000233.1 GCA_030655955.1 Deltaproteobacteria bacterium | reverse complement strand
GAATAAAGCCAAGGCGGCACGGCTATTGCAGATAGATTATAAGACTATACATACGAAGCTGAAACAGTTCGGGATCAACCAATCTGGAGGCAGTCATGACTAAAAGAAAAGGCAGCGGTGAGGAATCCGGCTTCGGAGGGGTCTTCAAAGGCCTGGCGGACCTCATCGAAAAACTTGGCGATCTGGCGGACAAGGGCGAAGCGCTCAAGCAAGGCGAGGGGGAGTTACGCCACCGGGACGTGAAAGGCGTCTACGGCTTCTCCGTGAAAGTCGGCCTGGGCGACAAGGGTGACAAAGAGGTGAAGGTGGAACCCTTCGGCAACGTCCGCCGGGACGATAAGACCGGGGAAACCGTGGTCCAGGAAATGCGGGAGCCCGTGGTGGACGTGTTCGAAGAAAAAGACCATACCCTGGTGGTGTGCGAAATGCCCGGCATCAGCACCAAGGACGTGACGCTTACGGTCAAGGACGACCTGCTCACCATTTATGCCGAGAAACGGGATAAGAAGTACCGCAAGGAGATCCTGCTGCCCCAAAACTATCCCCAGGAGAAGATGAAGATGACCTGCAATAACGGCATCCTGGAGATCAAGTGCGTCAATTAGCTAGGGACAGGATTTCATAAATACGCTCCCGTCATTTATCGCTCCCCTCACCCCAACCCCTCCGAAGCGGGGGCAGAAGAGGTAGGTTAAATCACCGGGTTTTTGATGCTGGCGGACATCAAATCGGTCCCGCCTTTTCCCCTCTCCCCCAATGGGGGAGAGGGTCAGGGTGAGGGGGAAGTGAGCTTCACGGAGTAAGAAATACGTTACCCTATTTTTGAACTATTGTTCTAAACCCTGAGACCATATGTGAAAACTATGAAAAAAACTGAAGAGTCGGCCCTCAAGCTGAAAGTGACGGAAGCCCTGAGTAAAGACGTGGGTCGAGCCTATGCCCGCATGGGGCCGGAAGACCTGGAAAAACTCCAGGTGGCCATCGGTGACATCGTGGAGGTCGTGGGCAAGCGGACCACGGTCTGCAAGGCCATGCCGGCGTACAAGGAGTTGCGGGGCCGGTCCCGGATGCAGTTGGACGGCATCAGCCGGGAAAACGCCGGCGCCGGGATAGATGACTTTGTCCAGGTGAAGAAGATCGCCTGCCGCGGGGCTGAACGGGTGGTCCTGACCCCCATCAACATTACTCCGGCCGAGAGGGACCTCCAGTATATCGGCAGCCTCCTGGACGGCCTGCCGGTCCTGGAGGGGGACCGCATCCGGGCCACCCTGTTCGGCAGCCGCACCGCCGATTTCAAGGTGGGAGCCCTGACTCCCCGGGGGCCGGTGCTGATTAACCCCACCACCACCCTGGTGATCGGCAAGGCCGGGGCCCCGGAAACCCTGCGGGCGGCGGTGTCCTACGAGGACGTCGGCGGCCTCAAACCCCAACTTCAGCGCATTCGGGAGATGATCGAGCTGCCGTTGCGCTACCCCGAGCTGTTCCAGCGCCTGGGCATCGACGCCCCCAAGGGCGTCTTGCTCCACGGCCCCCCCGGCTGCGGCAAGACTCTTATCGCCCGCACCATCGCCCACGAGACCGAGGCCAACTTTTTCTCGGTGAGCGGCCCGGAGGTGGTGCACAAGTTCTATGGCGAGTCCGAGGCCCACCTGCGCAAGATCTTTGAGGAGGCCGGACGTAAGGGACCCAGCATTATTTTTATCGACGAGATCGATTCCATCGCCCCCAAGCGGGAAAATGTCGTCGGGGACGTGGAGAAACGCGTGGTGGCCACACTCCTGGCCTTGATGGACGGCCTCAACAAGCGCCAGAACGTCATTGTCATTGCCGCCACCAACATCCCCAATGCCCTGGACCCGGCGCTGCGGCGGCCGGGGCGGTTCGACCGCGAGATCGCCATCCCCATCCCCGACCGCTACGGGCGCCTGGATATCCTGGAGATCCACAGCCGGGGCATGCCCCTGGCCGAGGACGTGGACATGAGCCACCTGGCCGAGATCACCCACGGTTTCGTGGGGGCCGACCTGGAGGCCCTGTGCCGGGAAGCGGCCATGATCTGCCTGCGCCGCCTCATGCCCGACATTGACTACGGCCTGGCCACCATCCCTTACGAGCAACTGGCCCAACTGGAAGTGCACATGGACGACTTCCTGGCCGCGCTCCGGGAGGTGGAACCGTCGGCCATCCGGGAGGTGTTTGTGGAAGTCCCGGATGTGCGCTGGGAGGACGTGGGGGGCCTCACGGCCGTGAAAGAGCGCCTCAAGGAAGCGGTGGAGTGGCCCTTAAAATATGCCCACATCTTCAAAAAAGCCGGCATCAAGCCCCCCAAGGGTATCCTCCTGTCCGGGCCGCCGGGGTGCGGCAAGACCCTGTTGGCCAAGGCCATCGCCACGGAAAGCCGGGTGAATTTCCTGTCGGTGAAGGGGCCGGCCCTGATGTCTAAGTATGTGGGCGAATCCGAGCGGGGCGTGCGGGAGATCTTCAAGACCGCCCGCCAGGCCGCGCCCTGTATCATCTTCCTGGACGAAACCGAGGCCCTGCTGCCGGCCCGGGGAGTTGGCGGCGGCGATTCCCATGTCTCGGAGCGGGTCCTGAGCCAGTTCCTGGCGGAGTTGGACGGTATCGAGGAATTGAAGGGGGTACTGGTGCTGGGAGCCACCAACCGCCTGGACATGATGGACGCGGCGGTGCTGCGGCCGGGCCGCTTCGACGCCATTGTCGAGATTCCCCTGGCCGATGAGGCGGACCGCCGGGAAATCTTTGCGGTCCACCTCAAGGGCAAGCCCCTGGCCAAGGGGGTCAGCGCCAAACAGCTGGCGGCCAAAAGCGAAGGCTTAAGCGGCGCCGAGATCGCCGGGGTGTGCAACCAGGCGGCCCTGGCCGCGGTGCGCCGGGCGGTGGCGGCGGAACTGGCCCAGGAGGGCACCGGGGAAGCCAAGGTGCTCATCCAGCCTGCCGACCTGGAAGAGAACCTCAAGGAGATGCTGGGGGAACCGGGGGAGTAATGTGGGACACCCGCCCCCGGGTGTCCTGGCACAGGCCGGAAAGCCTGTGCCACCAAGCTTTTCATTGTTTTTAGTACGCCAACGGCTCAGACGCGGCCGCTCTGAAAATACCTGTGCGAACGCATAGGGCGGCCCGTTGCCGCCATGATCGGAGCGCACGGGCCGCTATTATGCAAGCGCGAGGGCCACGGTGCTGCATTTTTTCTCTGGTTCCCAAGCACCTGCTTGGGAACCCACTTTGGCTTAACGAACCACTTTGCGAAATATTTAGCTGGGTTAATAATATCCTGCTCACCCCCCTTGAGGTGCCCAAGCGGAGCTTGGGCCCAATTTACCTCCCCAAGCAGGAACTGGGGAACGAGAAATAACAAAATGCCCCATGGACTTTATTTATACTGCCTGGCCCGGTTGAGCCGGCTGCCCCCCCTCCCCCTTTCGGGCCCAGGGGTGGATGGTCAGAACTCCCTGGCAGTGGCAACCTACCAGGATCTCGCCGCGGTCTGGAGTCCGGTGCCGGTGGAGGATTTCTCCGGGCCGGAGGCTGAAGAACGCCTACGAGACCTGACCTGGATCGGCCCCCGCGTCATCCGCCATCAGGAGGTGGTGGCCGAGGTGATGCGCCATTCTCCCGTGCTGCCGGTCCGGTTCGGGACCATCTTTGCGTCCCTGGCTAATCTGGAAAAGGTTTTGCAGCGCCACTCCGACACCATCGCCGGGTTTCTGGAACGCCTCTCCGACCAGGAGGAATGGGCCGTCAAAGGGATGCTGGACCGCCCCGGGGCCAAAGGGAAGCTGTTCGCCCTCAAGCTGGCCCGGGAGGCGGAAAGCCTGGAGGCCTTATCGCCCGGGAAGCGGTATTTTGAGGAGCAGCGCCTCCGGGCCGCAGGTGACCAGGAACTGCAGCGCTGGCTTCAAGAGGTGTGCCGCAAGCTGTGGGCCGATTTCCGGGATTATGCCGCCGAGATCCAAGAACGGCGGCTGCTCTCCCGGGAAACCACCGGCAGTGACCATGATATGGTCTGGAATTGGGCCCTGCTGATACCGCGGCCTGCAGTGGACGATTTCCAGGCCCGGATCCAGGAGGTCAACTCCCAATACGGCGATCGCGGCCTGAGGTTGGAAGTGACCGGCCCCTGGCCCCCTTATAGCTTTTGCCCTGCCCTGGATATGGAGCCCGAGGCATGAGCTGCCTGTTTTACTGTGTCTGCCGCCATCCGGGGTCGGAATTACCCGGATCCCTGTTGGGGGTGGGGGGCCGCCCGGTATACCAGGTGGCGCACCGGGGTTTAAGTGTGGCCCTCTCTGAAATCGGCCCCGCCGACCTGGACCCGGATATCCCCAGAGTCAAGGCCTATGAGCGGGTGGTGCTCTCCTATCACCGGCGGGGCGCCGTGGTCCCCATGCGCTACGGCTGTGTGGTGGAGCAGGAATCCCAGGCTATCCAACTCCTGGAGGAACACGGCCCCCATTATGAGGCCCTGCTCCAGGAACTGGACGGCTGCGTCGAGATGGGGCTGCGGGTCTTGCTGCCGTCCGGGCCTTGGGCTGCGGTGGTCCCCGGCGGCCCGGAAGGGTCTCGGGAGGTCACCAAGCCTTGCCCCCCGGACCCCGCCGCGGCCGCGGACCGCCTCGGGTTGACCTATCTCACGGCCCGCAAGGCCCACTATGCCAGCCAGGACCGCTGGACCACGGAGTATCGCCAAGCCGCGGAGCGCTGCCGGGAGCAGTTCACCGGTCTGTACGTCAAATGCACCACGGAGCCTCCTTCCCCCCGGCTGCCCCTGCTCTCCCTGTATTTCCTGGTGCCCCGCCCGGCCGTGGATTCTTTTCGCCAGGCTTTCCGGCAGCTCACCGAGACCGAGCCGGCCCGGCTGCTGCTCTCCGGACCATGGCCGCCGTATAACTTTGTGACGGCCGGTCCCAGTCTCTTGTAATGCCCCACATAGGGAAAGGATGAACCGGTATGGGTAAAAGCACCGCGTCGCCAAACAATAACCCGGAATCACAGCGGTACCAGCAGCTCTACGACATGCTGCTGGAGGCCATTCCCTCGTCGGTGCTGCTCATTGACCGGGACCTCCGCATCGTCTCGGCCAATCGCAATTTCCTGGAGAAAAACCGCCGCAACCTGTCGGACACCATCGGCCACCGCCTGGATGAAGTCTTTCCGGCCATCATTATCGACCAGATGGATTTTCCAGGGCGCATCCGCCAGGTCTTCGAAAAGAACTTCCGGGTCAAGGGGGAACGGATGACCTATCGGGCCCCGGGCATTCCCCTGCGGATTTATTATTACAGCATCCTGCCCTTTTCCTGGCGGGGGGAGGTGGAGTTGGCCATGCTGCTCATGGATGACGTCACCGAGCAGGTGCGTCTGAGCGAAGAGGTGCGCCGGGTGGAGCGCCACCTGGCCTCGGTGGTGGAAAGCGCCCAGGATATCGTTTTGTCCACCGACATGGAAGGCCAAATCTTGACCTGGAACACCGCGGCGGAGAAGCTCTCGGGCTTCAGCCTCTACGCGGTCCGGGGACGCAACTTTTTCGACTTCTGCGCCGGTGACGATCAGGGCGAGATTAAGCGAATTTTTGCCGACCTCCAGGCCGGCAAAGAGGCCCAAATGGCGGAATGGGACCTGAAAACCAAGGATGGCGGCCGCATCCCGGTGTCCTGGATCTTTTCCCCCATGAAAGACCACCTGGGCGAGACCGCCGGGATCGTGGCCGTGGGCCGGGACCTGACGGAGCGCCGCAAATTTGAGGCCCAGTTGCTGCAGACCCAGAAACTGGCCGCCCTGGGGGTCATGGCCGGCGGTATCGCCCATGAGATCCGCAATCCCCTGGCGGTGTGCTCCAGCGCCGCCCAGTTCCTCATGGAAGACGATCTTGAACCGCAGTTGCAGCGGGAGTGCGCCGAAAAAATCCATGCGGGCATCCTGCGGGCCTCCATGATTATTGAAAACTTGCTGCGCTTCGCTCGTCCCTCGGTGAAGCCCGACATCAAGGAGATCAACCTCACCACCCTCCTTTCGGAAACCCTGTCTCTGGTGACCAACCAGGCCCGGATTGCCAAGATTGAGCTCCAGGCGCATTTGCCCCCGGAGCCCATCTTGATCAGCGGCATGGAAGGCCTGTTGCAGCAAGCCTTCATGAACCTGCTGCTCAACGCCATCAAGGCCATGCCCGATGGGGGGGAGTTAGGCGTCTCCCTGGGACAGGCCGACGGGGAAGCCTGGGTCGCTATCCGCGACACCGGCCAGGGGATCGCCCCCGGGGACCTGGACAATATCTTCGACCCCTTTTACACCACCGCGCCGGTGGGCCAGGGCACGGGGTTGGGCCTTTCCATCTGCTATTCCATCATCAAGCAGCACTTCGGCACCATCACCGTGGAGAGCGGGGCAGACCAGGGCAGCACCTTCACCGTGAAATTGCCCATATTGTAATACGCAGTTGAGGCCTCTGCGAAAGTCGCATGTAGGATAGCCGCCCTCGGCTGTCCATACTCTATTTAGGCGCAGGCGAGGGCGCCTACGCTACATTTTGATGAGGACGGATAGCGATAGTGACTTTCGCAGAGGTCTCTCATTGGTATAAGCGCTTAGGGTGGCGGGATGATTGATCCAGGCGAACTGATTCTCATTGTGGACGACGAACCGGATATGTGCTGGGCCCTGGAACATCTCCTCAACAAACGGGGGTATGCCACCCGCACCGCCCTGAGCGCCCAAGAAGCCCTGGAACTCATGGAGAGTCACCGTTTTGCCTGCGCCTTCCTGGACGCCAAGCTGCCGGATATGGACGGCCTGGAGCTGGCCCGGTGCATCCGGTTGATTGCTCCGGACACGCGCCTCCTGATGGTGTCCGGTTACTTTTACCGGGATGACGTCTCCATCCAGGAGGCCATCGCCCAGGGGCTGATCGCCGATTTCATCAGCAAGCCCTTCCTCCAGGCAGAAATCCTCCGGGTTGTGGAAACCTGAACGGAAATATTCCTTCTAGAAGGCCTCAAGGGCATAGACTGGCTGCCTAGAATAGGGAAATGATTCCATAGAGCCGATTCCCTAGCCCCAGCCGGCATCCCCTCGCTTCAGACCTAACTTGCTTATTTTGAAGGATTTAATTTGCCTTCTAATCCTGGCACGCTTCTTGGATTAGAAGGTAGTGAGGCAAGTCCTCTATTTACAAAAAACCCTAACTTTTATGAAGGAGGTTCCCCATGGCCAAAGTACAGAAGTCAACCGATTCCTCCAGCCTGGCGGAAGTTGTCGACCGCATCCTGGACAAGGGTATCGTCATCGATGCCTGGGTCAAGGTGTCGCTGGTGGGTATCGAACTGCTGTCCATTGAAGCCCGCGTAGTCATCGCTTCGGTGGAAACCTATCTGAAGTACGCCGAAGCCATCGGCCTCACGGCCAGCGCCGCAGCTCCGGCTTAAGGCCAAGTGGGGGAACAGTCCTCTTTCCGGAGGGGTCCGGGTGGACCCCTCTCGGAAAGAGGCCCCTCAGCATCCTTCAGGGGCGGGCATTGCGGTGCCGACCAACCCCTAAAGGCCTAAAGGCAGGAGAAAAGGAGATCCCACATGGGTCGATTTACCGATGAAATGACCCGGCTGGTTGGCGAGATCGTCGCGGTGCGAGGCGCCCGCAAGGGCTTTGTCAAGGACCTGACCCATAATACGGCGGCCTTGATGGCTAACTTCCACCGGGCCCACAAAGACATGGCCCGGAAGACCAAAGCCGAACGGCGGGCCGCAGTAGCTCACCTGAAGAAATCGGTGGGCGCCATGCGCCATGCCTTTGCCGCGGACTTAGACGGGGCGCGGCGGGTCTGGGCCGGCAAATAAGCCTGGGCTACGCTCTCAACCACATTTGTCAACCATTAACCTGAACTGACTAACCATTAATCCTCTAAAGGAGAATTACCATGGCTAAAGTACAAAAGTCAACCGATTCCTCCAGCCTGGCGGAAGTTGTTGATCGCATTCTGGATAAGGGTATCGTCATCGACGCTTGGGTCAAGGTGTCGTTGGTGGGTATTGAGCTGCTGTCCATTGAAGCCCGGGTGGTTATCGCCTCCGTGGAAACCTACCTGAAGTACGCCGAAGCCATCGGCCTGACGGCCAGCGCGGCCGCTCCCGCGTAAGCATGCTTCTGGGGAAATTTTCCTCTTGCGTCGAGGGGCCGCTGCGGCCCCTCGACGGAAGGGGGTTGCAGTTGAGGCGAGTTGAGCCGCAACTGCGATGCCTAAAAAATTCCCCGGCACGCTCCCAAAGGAAAGGAGATACTGCTTATGGGTCCTTTTACGGAAAGTATGACCCGGTTGTGCGGTGAGATCGTGGCCCTGCGCGGGGCGCGCCTGACCTTCGTCCGGGATCTGGGCCAGAATGTGGCCGATATGAAGGCTGACTTTCGCCGGGCGCACGCCGATATGGGTCGGCGGACCAAGGCGGAGCGCCAGGGTTTCGTCAAAACCTTGGGCCATGAAGTGGCGAGCCTGATGGCGGGTTTTCACCGGGCCCATAAAGCCATGGCCCGCCAGACCAAGGCGGAGCGCCGGGCTGCCGTGAACCACTTAAAGAAAACCGTCGGCGGCATGCGCCGGGAATTTTCCCTTGACCTGGCAGGAGCACACCGCGTCTGGTGCGGCCCCACTCCGGCGGAACGCCGGGCCCAGGCTGAGGCCCAGCGTCGCGCCAAAGCCGAGGCGGAGCATATCAAAGCCGCCGCCGAACGGGACCGCCTTGCCAAGGCCGAGGCCGAGAGCCGCTCCAAACACGAGGCGGAACAACGGATCAAGGAATCCGCCGAACGGGACCGGATGGCCGCCATGGCCATGGCCAAGGAAGAGGCCGTCAAGCATCATGCCGCGTCCGCGGCCAAAAAAGAAGAGGCGGGGCGCCCGGGCAAAAAGAAAGGCTGAAATCGGCAAGCCCCTGATAAGGCATGGCAATGACCCAATTCCAGCATGCGACCGAGAAAACGGTACAGAAGAGGCGCCCAGAAGGAGAAATGGTGGAAATCACCTGTTCTTTCTGCGGCGGCCGCGGCAAAGATCCCTTTGGGATCATGTCCTGGCACTCTACCTGCTGCGTCTGCGGTGGGAGGAAAGTGGTGCAGGTGCCGGCGCTCCATCGCCCTTGCGCCCACTGCCGGGCCACCGGGGCCATCAAGACCTTCACCTGCACCGTGTGCCGCGGCACCGGTTATGTGCCCGTGATCCCCGGACCTCTCCAGGCCTGCCCGGAGTGCCGGGGCAGCGGGGACGACGCCGCCTCGGCCCTGGCCTGCATGGCTTGCCGGGGGCGGGGCTGGGTGCCCCGGGAGAGCGTTTAGATAATCAGTTTACCCATCCTGCCCCTGACTTCCAGGGGCAGTTCCATCGCCAGTTTAAGGAGCAACGCAGATGAGTGGTGAGCAACGGAAAAGGGCCATGGTGGCCGTGGTTAAGGCGGAGTCCCGGGACGACCAGGTGACCCCGGAAGCCAGCCCGGAATTCGTGGAAACGGGTTATGTCCAAGACCTGAGCAAACGGGCCCTGGCCTATCTGGCGGTGGGTTATCCGGTCCACTTTGCCGGTCCGGCCGGCACGGGTAAGACCACCCTGGCTTTTCATGTGGCGGCCCAGCGCGGCCGTCCGGTGGTACTGATTCACGGCGACGACGAGTTCGCCAGTTCCGATCTGGTGGGGCGCCACTCCGGCTACCGCAAACAGAGACTCATCGACAACTACATCCATTCCGTCCTCAAGACCGAAGAGTCCATGAATGTCACCTGGATGGACAACCGCCTCACCACAGCCTGCAAGGACGGCTACACCCTCATTTACGATGAGTTTACCCGGTCCCGGCCCGAGGCCAACAACGCCCTCTTGAGCATCCTGGAGGAGAAGATCCTCAATCTTCCCAAGATGTCCCGGGGCGGCGACGGCTATATAGAGGTCCACCCGGAATTTCGGGCTATTTTTACCTCCAATCCCGAGGAATACGCCGGGGTCCACAAGACCCAGGACGCCCTCATGGACCGTCTCATCACCGTCAATCTGGGCCATTTCGACCGGGAAACCGAGGTGCAAATCGCCATGGCTAAATCCGGTCTGTCTCGCCTGGATGTCGAGATCATCGTGGATGTGGTCCGGGAACTCCGGGGCTTTGGGGTCAACAACCACCGCCCCACCATCCGGGCCTGCATCGCCATTGCCAAGATCCTGGCGCACCAGGGGGCCCGGGCCCATAAAGACGACCCGGTCTTTCAGTGGGCCTGCCGGGACGTTCTCAACACCGACTCCGCCAAGGTGACCCGGGGTGGCCAGTCTATTATGGGAGAAAAGGTGGGAGAAGTGATCGACACGGTTCTGGATTCCCGCCGGCAGACCCCGGTCAGTGCGGACGGGGTGCGAAGCCGCGCCAAGGAGTAACCGCATGACCATTCCCAGAAGAGGTATCCAGGACATTCGTACGCTGACGGGGAAAGTGAGAAAAATCACCATTCCCCATGAGGCCTATCTGCGCATCAGTCACATTGAAATGGAAAAGGCCCGCAAGACCATGGAGAGCGAGAAGGCCAGGCAATTGATGGCCGACATCGCCGCCCGCCTGGCAGAAATAGAGGCCGAAAAAGTCAGCCCGCTGCAGTCGTTGGCGCAAGGGGGCGGCAAAGCCACTCTGGGACGGACCGGCCCGCCGCGCCACACCGGCGGCTTTAAAATAAAATATTAAAGCTCAATTAATGAAAATTACCGAGGATGCCGATGCTAACTATTAAGGATGCCAACCAGGTGCGGACCATGCGCCAGGTGAAAAGTTACCGCTCCTGCCCTACCTCCACGGGCCTGCCCATGTGGGGCGCGGAAATAGGCCGCCTGTACCAGGAAGAAGTGGCCCGGGTGAACCGGGAGTTGCGGCGCCGTTGGCGGGCCGCGGGCTGGCGCAACCGTTGCGGTTGCCGCTGAAAGGATCGGGTGGACCATGGAATACGCCATGCAGATCCTTAACCGTCACGGCCCGGTTTCAGGCCAGCCCACCCGCCGGAAGCGGTTCGTGGATGAAGTGAGCTGCGCCTACTGCGGTGGCCGGGGGGCCGACCCCAAGTACAGCAGCGCCTCCGGCTGCCCCGTATGCCGCGCCGCCGGGGTGGTGCGGGTCATGCCCCCGGTGGTGGCCTGCCGCCAGTGCGGCAGCTCCGGCCGGGTGGGGGGGGATTTGATCTGCCTCACCTGCAAGGGGGTGGGGGTGGTGTCGGTCCCCGTTGAGGCCGATACCTGTGTGCGCTGCGGCGGCACCGGCGAAGAAGGGGTTTTCTATTGCAACGCCTGTAAAGGGCAAGGGATCGTCTGACGTCGGCAGACGTCAGCAAGGGAGAATTGACATGAAAATTAATTGTCTGTCCTGCGGCTTTAAAGTTGACCTGGACGATATGTATGATGACTTTGAGGGTCCCATCAAGTGCCTGTGCGGCGCTTTGCTGGAGGTTAGGATCGAAGAGGGCATGCTCAAGGGCATCAAGATGGCGGAACCACTGTCCCGCCCGGCCGCCCCGCCCAAGGGAACCGGGGGCGCGACAATCCGCTACTAGGCGGCGCGGTCCGTGAGACTAACGGATTCAGGCCGACGCTGATACAGAACCTGATCAAGGGGCCGGAGGATTGATTCCCCGGTTCCCCGTGAATGTGAGACCAAGATATGGCAGCGCACACAGCAGCGAAAAGCGGCAGATACTTATACGCCATAGTGACTGCTCCCGGGGAGCAGACCTATGATTTTGCCGGTATAGACGGGGCCCCGGTATACGGCATCGCCAACGGCCAGGTGGCCGCGGTGGTGAGTGACGTGTTAGACGACCGGATCCGCCCGGAACGGCGGCATCTGGCCGCCCAGCAGGCGGTCCTCAAGGGACTGTTGTCCCGGACCGGCGCCCTGCTCCCCATGGCCTTCGGCATCATTGCCGACGGTCCCAAGGCCATCCAGAAGATCCTGTCCCGCAACCACGCCGCCTTCCTCCAGCAACTCCAACGCGTGTCCGGTATGGTGGAAATGGGGCTGCGGGTCTCCCTGGACGTCCCCAATATCTTTGAATATGTCGTCAACACGCATCCGGAGTTGCGGGCCGCCCGGGATCGCTTCCTCGGCCCCTACCGCAACCCGTCCCAGGAAGACAAGATCGAGCTCGGACGCCTGTTTGACCACCTCCTGAACGAAGACCGGGAAGCCTTTACCGACAAGGTGGAGGAGATCCTGTCCGCTTATTGCCGGGAAATCAAGCGCAACAAATGCCGCAACGAAAGCCAGGTGATGAGCCTGGCCTGTCTGGTGCCCCGGGATGCACAGGACCGGTTCGAAGAAGGCATCTTTGCCGCGGCCAAACTCTTCGACAACAATTTCACCTTTGACTACAACGGTCCCTGGGCGCCCCACAATTTCGTGGAACTGGACTTGAAACTGTAATCTTGAATCCCAAAAAGGAAGTACAATGAATCCCAAAAGGATGGCAGTGGCATTGGGGTGCCTGGCGCTCATCAGTCTGTTGTGCGCCGCAACTTTGGCCGCAGAGGCGGAGCCGCAAGTGGGGCAAACCGTGGGTAACGCAAAATTACCCCAACCCATGTCCGATGCGGACGCCAAATACCTGGGGTTGGACAAAAAAGGAGCCTTCACTTTAAACGATACCAAAGCTCCCTATGTGTTGGTGGAGCAGATGAACACTACCTGACCGTATTGTATGGCACAGGCTCCTGTGCTTAACAAGCTTTACAACATGGCAAATCAAGACCAGACTCTCAAAGATAAGTTGAAATTCATTGCAGTAGGCAAGGACAACGATAATAATGCAATGAAAATGTGGAAGGTATTCCACAAGGTGCCTTTTCCGATTATTGCTGACCCCGACGCCATGTTCGCCAAGGCTTTAAATTTCTCTAATTATCCAGTTACGATGGTTCTGGATAAATCCGGAAAAATCGTTTGGGTCCATGTGGGGGCCTTTGACAATGCTGAAGAAGCCCTTAAAGGCATCAAAGCTGTTGTAAAGTGACGGCAGGGAGGACCGGTGCATCTATGTCTGTCCATTCCAGCACCTTTAAAACCGTCAAGGTCGTTAATTCGAATGGCATCATTGCCTCCGGCGCCGAGGCCGAGGCCGGCTGCGGCGCAAATGCATATTTTTACTGCGGTAACCAAGGTTGCCGCACAATGGCTGTTTAACTGCTCTGATTAATAACGTAACTATCATAATAAATTATTGAAAGGAGATGTGATGTTTCTCATTGACGACATCTTATTGTCTCCAGCGAAAGGCCTTCTCTGGGTGTTCAGGGAGATCCACGACGCCGCCCAGCAGGAGTTGGCCGGCGAAAGCGAGGCCATCACCGCGTCCCTGAGCGAGCTTTACATGCGGCTGGAAACCGAGCAGATCACCGAGGCGGAGTTCGACGCCCAGGAAAAGGTACTCCTGGACCGCCTGGACCGTCTCCAGGCCGAAGAAACGGCCGCGGCGGCGCCTGAGAAGAAACCGGCCAAGCCACGCCCCAAGGGCAGATCGACCCGAAGAAAATCTTCCCCCGGGGTCGAACCGGCCATCCCAGCCTGACGTGACCCCGGCAGGTAAGCGCCGGCCAGATAAAATCAGGGGATCAACCAACGGCAGCAGGGAAGCGGGTGGTCGGGACGTGGCATCGGAAGAATTGGGAAGGGCTGAATGAGGTTGCGAACACTTTACCCGCTTAACACGCAAGGGGTCACCCCGGATGTCCATGGTTTCGCTTTCCAACCTTACCCTAGGGGCAACGGGCCTGCCCGGTTTCTTAGAGAATCCCCAGTTCCGACTGATATTCTTCGGCGGCAAGGGCGGAGTCGGAAAGACCACCTGCGCCGCGGCCGCCGCCCTCCGCTATGCCCACCGGTCCCCCCAGGGCTCCTTTCTCCTGGTCTCCACTGATCCGGCCCATTCCCTGGCCGACAGTATCGGCGATTTTCATCCCCCCGACAATTTAAAGATCCTGGAGTTCAATGCCCAGGATTCCCTGGCGATCTTCAAGGCCAGGCACCGAGCCAAGTTTGCCGAAATTGCCGCCCGGGGCACCTTCCTGGATGAGGCGGATATTCGCCGCGTCCTGGACCTCTCCCTGCCCGGCCTGGATGAACTCATGGCTTTGCTTGCCATCGCCGGCTGGGTGGAAACCCGGGCCTACGACCTCATCGTGGTGGATACCGCACCCACCGGGCACACCTTGCGGCTGCTGACCACCCCGGAGTTGATCCGCGGCTGGCTCAAGGCCCTGGACGCCCTGCTGGCCAAGCACCGCTTCATGCAGCAGCGGTTCCGGGGTTCGTATCAGCCCGACGAACTGGACGAATTTCTCCTGGATCTGGCCGCGTCGGTGAAGCAGATGGAGGGTCTGCTGCGCAATCCCCGCGCCTGCCGCTTCGTGCCGGTAATGCTGGCGGAAGACCTGGTCATCAGCGAGACCCTGCAGCTCCTGGGCCAACTGCAACGGATGCATATCCCGGTCACAGAGGTGGTGGTCAACCGCCTCTATCCGGAGAATTCCTGCCCTCTGTGCGCCGAAGCCAGGCGGCGGCAACGGCACCTCCTGAACGAGTTTTTTAGCCGCGGCTCCTTAGGCGCGTATACCTGGTGGGGCGTGCCTCTGTGCCCGGAGGAAATGCGGGGTCCGGTCCTTGAGACCCTTTGGGATGGGGTCAGTGTGGTTGATGCCGCGCTGCCGACCCGTCCCCAGCCCCCCCTGGAAATACCGCCCCGGGTGGAGGCCGCACCCCCCTGCCCCTCAGCCAAAACTACGTTCTTGATTTTCGCCGGTAAGGGGGGCGTGGGCAAGACCACACTGGCCTGCGCCACCGCAGTCCGCCTGGCCCAGGAGTTTCCGGGTAAACAGGTCTTGCTCTTCTCCACCGACCCGGCCCACTCCCTGGCCGCCTGCCTGGAGGCGAACCTTGGCCCCCAACCGGTGCGCCTCGGCCCGGGCCTGACGGCCATGGAGATCGACGCCCCAGGGGAATTCGCCGCTTTAAAGACACAATACCACCACGAACTGGAGAAGTTCCTGCAAACCGCGTTCGAGAATTTCGATGTCCCCTTCGACCGCCAGGTGATGGAACGGATGCTGGACCTCTCCCCCCCCGGCCTGGACGAGATCATGGCCCTGGTGCGGGTCATGGAGTTTTTGGACCAGGGCCGCTACGATATCTTCATATTGGATTCGGCCCCTACCGGACATCTCCTTCGCCTCCTGGAACTGCCGGAGATAGTGGACCAGTGGCTTAAGACCTTTTTCGGCTTGCTCTTGAAGTACAAGCTGACCTTCCGGTTTCCGGACATCTCCCAGCAGTTAGTAAGAATTTCCCGAAACCTGAAACAACTGAGAAACCTGTGGCGGGACCCGGCCCGGGCGGCGCTCTACGCCGTGACCATCCTCACGGAAATGGCCTTCCAGGAGACCTGCGACCTGCTGGCGGTCTGTGGACGGCTGGGGATGTCGGTGCCGGTGCTATTGCTCAACCTGGCCACCCCGGCCGGGGATTGTCCCCTGTGCGCCGCCCTGAACCGCCGGGAGGCCCTCATTAGGGATAAATTCCACTACACCTTTCCCGGTCATCAAACCGTCATCTATCGCCAGAGCGAACCTCGGGGCCTGAAGCGCCTCACTGCCTTGGGCCAGGCTTTGTACCGGCCCGGGATAATGGAGAACCACCATGGGGCTGTTGCTGATATGCCCGCATTGTCAGGCTAAGATACCGCTGGTCTCCCGGGCTTGTTCGGCTTGCGGCGCCGACCTGCGGGACCTGCCTCCGGCCGACCGCCGTTATTTCCTCGGCAAGCCGGCGGCGGCGGAAGCCGCGCCCCTGGTCCCAGAGATAATTCCCGGGCCAATCCCGGAGACCATAGAGGTGAACTTGTTGGAACCCTACCCGGAAACCATGCTGCCGGAAGCCTCGCTCCCGGAGAACAAAGATGTGTCCTTATGCGAGGCCCTGGACCGCATTCTCAATAAGGGCGCCGTGCTCTTTGGGGAAGTGATGATTTCCGTGGCCGATATCGACCTGGTCTACCTGGGTCTCCAGGTCATCCTGGCCTCTATGGAAACCGCCCGGGGATTTAAGCCTGGGGGGGAGGGGCAGTTGGGACCGAACCTTTTTGCCAAGGGTGCATGCTAATGAAATCTCCGGCACCGGCACAGGTGGAA
>JAUSOZ010000226.1 GCA_030655955.1 Deltaproteobacteria bacterium | reverse complement strand
AATCAGTTTCATTAGCTTCCTCACCTGCTGGTCGGTTACCATCCAAGCCTCCTCTTACTCCACTTGGATGGTAAATCTAGTTTACAAAAAACCGGGAATTTTAATTGTCGTCAGCCGGGAGTTTTAATTGTCGCTGATCAGGTAGGGTAATACCAAGTTGCGCTCATAGAAGTAAGAAAAGCTCACAGTCTGTAGGGGCGCACCCGCGTGTGCGCCCAACCTGAGGGCGGACACATGGGTCCGCCCCTACGAAAGATAAATTACCTGTATGATCGCAGTTTGGTATAAGGGGTATTCACCATCATATCCATTTCACGCCAGAAACCAGATATTTTCCCATAGACATTTCAAATCTAGTGTCATAAGGTGGACTATATACCCGGATAGGGAGGGGATATGTTTGGTTTAGAGAAATTAAAATTTAAGACTAAAGTAATTTTAGTATCAGTAATTATTATTATTGTTTCAATGGGTATCGTATATATACGGAATACAACCCCTATAATTGTCACACTAATTGATGATTGGGTATTTGTTGAAAATACCGATGAAGGTAATTGGTATTATAAATCAAATACAATTTATATAGATTACCAAACCCATATTATAAAAGGATGGGTAAAAATTGTATATACTGAAAATGGAAAGCAACAGTTATTAAAAACACATAAGGATGATAAATACAAAGATATTAATAGGTCATTAAGTATGGTTTCAATTAATTATCAAAAAATGGAATATCATGAAAATAGGGTGGTTTATTATTCTGAATCAGGCAATATTATAGGTAGTGACGAATTAGCTGCAAAAATGGATGATTTTATTCCTAAATCTGTAGGCGATAAATTATTAGTTAAAATACTCAAAGATTATAGTATCAAGAGATAATCTATATCCCATTTCCCGTCTATAAATATAATCCACCACTCGATAGCCATATCTCGGATACCATAGGACTTTATTCACCCCTTCCCTATCCATCCTGAATGTATCTGGTGGACTATCCATTGACCCCCAGGACAAGAGATTTTTCCAAACGAATTGCAAAGCCGGGCTTATGTCTGGAAAATGGGCTGTAGCCTTTGAATGTGACCTGAGCAAAGGGGTATGTGTATGGGCCACCCCCTCTATGTTGGGACTGTCGCGACGGTATTACTTAAACAGCAACCTAGGTCAACATCAAGGCCCCGGCCAGGACCATAATCTCCACAACTTCGTTGGTAGCGCCCAGGATGTCGCCGGTGATGCCGCCCAGGCGGCGCTGAAAGTAGAGGCTGCCCAACCAGACCAGGGCGGCGGCGGCGATAAAGATCACCAGGCCCGGAGCCCCCAGGATCAGGAGGGCCAGGGCCCCGGCGCTGAGGCTGGCGCCCATGAGCACGCGGGGGCTCACCCCCAGGGTCATGGCCTGTCCCAGGCCGCCTTCCGCCCGGGCGTAGGGGGAGAGATAGGCCAGGAGCACCATGGACCAGCGGCTGATTATCGGGAAGAGCAGCAGGGCTCCGGCCCCGCGGGTTTGGGTGGCCAGGGAGAGGAACAGGGAAAACTTGAGGACCAGCCCCAGGATGAGGCTGATGACCCCGAAGGCGCCTACCCGGGAGTCTTTCATGATGAAGAGGGCTTCTTCCGGGGTGTGGCCCCCGCCCAGGCCGTCGGCGGTGTCGGCCAGGCCGTCCAGGTGCAGCCCGCCGGTGACCCACACCGTCAGCGTCAGGAGCAAGGCCGCGGCTGCCGGGGCGGGCAACATTTTTTGTAGGCCCGCCCAGGCTACCCAGAAAATAATGCCCAGCAAAGCCCCGACCCAGGGGAACCAGAACATGGAGCGGGCCAGGGCGGTCTCGTCCGCCGGGCCTCGCCAGGGCCAGGGCAGCTTGGTGAGAAAGGTGAGGGCTAAGGGCAGGGTGGAGTTCATGCGTCTTGGTCGGCCACCCCGGCCTCCCCGAAGGTGGCCATTTCCCGGTAGACTCTGACGCCGGCTTCCAGCAGGGTCAAGCCCAGGGCGGCGCCGGTGCCTTCGCCCAAACGCATCTGGAAATTCAGCAGGGGCTTGAGGCCCAGGAAATCCAGCATGATCTGGTGCCCCGGCTCCACCGAGCGGTGGGCGGCGATGAGGTAATCGGTCACCGCCGGAGCCAGGGCCTTGGCCACCAGCGCCCCGGCGGTGGCGATGAAGCCGTCGAGTACCAGGGGCCGCCGGGCCGCGGCGGTTCCCAGGATGAAGCCGGCGATGCCGGCAATCTCCAGGCCGCCCACCGCGGCCAGGGCCCCCACGGGATCTTCGGAACTGGGACGGTGCAAGGCCAGGGCCCGGTTGATCACCGCCACCTTGTGGCGCAAAACCGGGTCCTCGATGCCGGTGCCCCGACCGGTGACCGCCGCCACCGGCTTGCCGGTGAAGACTGCGGCCAGGGCCGCGGCGGGGGTGGTGTTGCCGATGCCCATGTCCCCGGCGGCCAGGGCGTCCACCCCGGTGGCGGTGGCCTGTTCCGCCATTTCCACCCCCACCAGGAGGGCCTGAAGGGCCTCATCCCGGGTGAGAGCCGGTTCCTGGGCCATATTGCGGGAGCCGTAGGCCACTTTCCGGTCGATGAGTTCGGGGATGGGGCCGAAATCGTGGTTAACCCCGATATCCACCACCGCCACCCGGGCCCCGGCATGCCGGGCCAGGGCATTGATCCCGGCTCCGCCCCGGAGAAAGTTGAGGACCATCTGATAGGTGACTTCCTGGGGATAGGCGCTCACCCCTTCGGCCACCACCCCATGATCCGCGGCGAAGACCACCACCCACTTCTTGTCGAGGGGAGGCAGCAACTCGCCGCGGATGCCGACATAGAGCGCCGCCAGTTCCTCCAGGCGGCCCAAACTGCCCCGGGGCTTGGTAAGGGAATCCAGGCGCTCCCGGGCCTGGTCCAGCCAGGCGGGATTGAGGGGTTCGATCTGAGAAATTATCTGGGACAATTCCGTCATCATAGTTGCAAGACCTCAATTCTTGAGATAGCTATAAGCAGTAAGCAGTAAGCAGTTCCTCATGGGCCTTCGGTCCACCCGTATAAGATATGTAGGGCGTGCACTGCCCGCCAGGGGTGGCCAGGGTGGGCAATGCGCATAATTGCAAGCACAGGCGAGACGCCTGTGCCACCGATTTAAAGAACTTTTCAGAACAGTCCTTCCCAGGAGAAGAGCCTGGACCCGGCGATCCGGCTCACGGTCTGGCCGGGAACAGATCGCTTTTGATGAGCACCGGGACGCCCGCCACCACCAGGACTACCAGGTCCGCCACCTGCGCCAGGCGCTGGTGCAGCCAGCCGGCTTGATCCCGAAATTCCCGGGCCAGAGGATTGTCCGGGACGATTCCCCATCCCACCTCATTGCTGATCAGGATGGTGGGGACGGCGGTTGTGGCCAGGGTCGCCAGCAGGTCCTCGCCGGCCGTTTGGATGCTGCCCGGGGAGGCGTCCTCCTGAAACAAGAGATTGGACACCCACATGGTGAGGCAGTCCACTACGACGACCCCGTAATGGTTCTGGGCTTCACCCAGGGCGGCCGCCAGTTGGAGGGGGACCTCCCGGGTGGCCCAGTCCGAGCCTCGTTCCTGCTGGTGGGCTTCGATGCGGGCCTCCATCTCGGCATCCCGGGGCTGGCAGGTGGCCACAAAGAGGCGGGGAGCCGGGCAGCGGGCGGCCAGGCCCAGGCCGTAGCGGCTCTTGCCGCTGCGCGCCCCTCCCAAAATCAGGGCCATGCGAAAATGTGACGATGTGTTCTCCATGCTCGATGATTCCCGGCGCCCGGCTTTTGCGCCCCGATATCAGTAGGGGGACGCCCCCAGGGTCTTTAAGATTTCTTCTTGTAACTGCGGTACCCAGGCGGAGGTGAGGTAGTAGCGTGACACATCTCGCCTCAAGGTATCCCAGGCCAGATTGTCCTCCCGGGCGTAGAGATAAAGGATGGTGCGCTTCACCAAGAGCTGCCCCAGGGTATCGGAGAACATCAGGTTCTCAAATCCCGGCGAAAAACCCGGCTTCAGAATGGCCTTGGCCTTGCCATCCTGGGGGGCGGCCTGGTGGTGAATCTTGCCGTCCACCGCAGCCGCGTCGTTCATATACTCCGGCTTAAAGGGGATATTATTCACCGTCAGGGAGTCGGGAGTAAGACGATAGTAAGTCCGGGGCACGTTGACCAGGAGGGAGTCGGCATGGCTGGCATGAAAATAGTCGAAACGGTTATCAAAACTTTCAAAATAGAGCTGGCCCTGGCGAGCGATAAACGACCCCGGGAAATCCCGGGGGCCGCCATTGTAGCCCACAGTTTGGCCCAGATAGCGCACCGGTTGGCCGGCCGCGGCCCGGGCCAGGAAGGCAAATTGCCCGCAGCAATGGGCTCCCCCGGTGAATTCGGCAATGCCCCAATAGGTGATGGGGCCCGCCTCCAGCCGGGCGCACGCCATGAATCTGCCGCCCTCTAATTTCTGCACCTGCCGGCCATCCGCCATAATGGTCAGGTCTTGCCCGAATCGGCTGTCGACGGTGGCGAGCCCCAGGGTGACGCCGCCGCCGGCATTCACGCTGGCGGTTGGTTTGCCTTCTATCACCTGCTCAAGGTTGACTACGGCCAGCGGCGGGGCCGCGATCTCCCGGGCCTGGCCTGGCGTCAGGGCCTGGGCCAGGAGCACCGACAACAATACGCCAACGGCAAGGATTCGATTCGGCACCATAGTACATCCTCAGACTTCGTATCTAACCTGAAAATTTATCCTAATTACCTCGAAGTGCCAAGTTGCAAAGCTAAATTAATGGGAAGCTGGGAGGCCAAACCCGGTTTGGCCCCTCACGGCGCGGCCTAAAAATGCGGGGGCTCCGGGGAGCGCCTTGACCAGGCCAGGCAAATCTGGGATGATAGCCGCAAAAATCACTACCATTCCAGGGGGCTCAGCATGGAATTTACTTTATCACCGGAACAGCAGGGGGTCCAGGAAAAGGCGCAAAGCCTGGCCCAGGAAGTGCAAAGCCTGTCCGCCCAGCTTGATCGGGAGGCCCAGTTTCCCCGGGAGATCTTGCAGCGTTGGGCCCAAGGAGGCATGTTCGGCCTGGCTCTGCCCCGGGAATACGGCGGCCAGGGCCTGGATTATGTGGCCTACGTCCTGGCCCAGATGGAGCTGGCCCAGGTCTGCCCGGCTTCGGCCCTGATCCTGCACGTCAACCACTCCCTGTTCGGGGGGGCCGTGGCTCAGTTTGGCACGCCGGCCCAGAAAGAGGCCTGGTTGCCGACGGTGGCCCGGGGAGAGGACTATGCCTGCTTCGCATTGACCGAACCCGAGGCGGGCTCCGACCCGGCAGGCATGAAGACCGTGGCCCGCCGGGAGCAGGATGGCTGGGTGCTCACCGGGGCCAAAAACTTCGTCACCTCGGGGGGCGAGGCCCGCTTTGCCCTGGTGGCGGCGCTTACCGACCCGGAGAAAGGCGCCAAGGGGATCAGCGCCTTTGTGGTGGAAATTCCCGCCACCCCGGAGGTCACCTGGGGGGCCCGGGAGGAGAAACTGGGGTTGAGGGCCGCGACTTCGGTCCGGCTCTTTTTTGACCAGGCCCGGTTGCCGGAGGCCAGCCTCCTGGGCGAGGCGAACCAGGGGCTCAAAATAATGCTGGCCGCCCTGGACGCAGCCCGGGTGGGATCCGCCGCCATCGCCGTGGGGCTGGGCCGGGGCGCTTTGGCCGCGGCCATGGCCTATGCCAAAAAGCGGCGGCAGTTCGGCCAGGCCGTGGCGGATTTTCAGGCCATCCAGTGGAAGCTGGCGGACATGGCCACGGATTTAGAAGCCGCCAGCCTCCTGACCCTGAAGGCCGCCTGGCTCAAAGACCAGAAGCAGTCCTACGGCCTGGCCGCGGCTATGGCCAAGCGCTTTGCCACCGATGCGGCCATGGCCGCGGCCACCGAAGGGGTGCAGATCCTGGGAGGCTACGGTTGCCTGACGGAATACCCCCTGGAACGCTACTTTAGGGACGCCAAGGCGGGCCAGATTTACGAGGGCACCAACGAAATCATGCGCCTGATCATCGCCCGGAACCTGCTGAAGGGGTGATAAGGCAGAAAGTTGCCGGTGGTCAGTGGCCAGTCCATGGGGGTACTGGCCACTGGCTGCTGACTAAAGTTCATTTCAAAACTGATTATCAGCGTCATTTTGAATCAATCGAGGGAGCTTAAGTTGGGAAAAATCACCCCCCTTTTCTAAAGGGGGGCAGGGGGGATTATAAATAATTCCCTGGTAATCCCCCTAAATCTACCTTTAAAAAAGGTGGACTTAAAAATGGTTTTCGAAAAATCACCGCAATATATTTATCGGTAATGGTCCAGCATTGACCGGCCGACCTCTCCATCGAGGCATAATATCATCAGATAAGATAGGATTCTGGACATCCCCCCACAAAAGGTCAATGTCGTTATTCAGATCATATCTGGATTTTTCCCCTATCATGGGATAATTGTCTAAACTGTGGCAAGCAATCAACTATTTTCAGTCGGCAATAAGAATAGGCATAGAAGAGAAGGCAAAAGGAAAGAACTCGACAATAGAGGGAGAGAGCCGAAAACTGGGTGGCACAAATTGGATGCGACTGCCGGATCAGGACCGGGAAATTTAGAAATTGAAAACCGCTCCCAACATCGGGCCGCTGTACCAGCCGTGAGATTTTACACTCCCGGTGTCAAAGGTATAATAAAGAGCCCGATAACCCAGATAGATCCGGGTGTGTTTTTGCACCTGATATCCAGCCGTAGCTTCCAGAATACAATCAAGATAATCATTACCGACGATGCCAAATTCGCCAATTTCGGCCTTCGACAAGAGGTTGAACTGCTCGGTGAGCCAAAGGCCGGTGCGGATACCCAGAAAAGGTCCTACCACCGACAGCTTAAAAGATTTGCCTTCTGAGCCGGCCCGGGTCAGGAGCGCTCGCCCTTCAGGGCCAGCCAGCGTGGCGTTGAAGCCAAGGCCGGTGAACTGGTTATACCAGGCATAGCGCAGGCCGCCCAGGAGTTCGAAGGAGAGGACGGGGGTTTGCTGCGCCGGTCCCAGGGGAACGGTGGCCAGCAAATACCGTCCTCCCACATCCAGACCGCCCTGGCGGATAATGACCTTGGCCCGACCCGAAAGCGTGAGATTCAATGGCACCGGGAGATGGGTTGCATTTATTTGCTTATGTCCGGTGCCGCTGACGGTATCTCCCAGATACATAAAGAGATTTTCAGCAAAAAACCCCCATTTGCCGTTCCAGACCTCAACGCGGCCCATGGCTCCGAAGACCGTGCTGAAGAGTTTGGGCACCAGATCATACCAGGGGAGATTGATTTTGGTCGTGCCAAGATTGGACCCCTGTTTGGTGATATTCTGGTTAGACCCGCCCACCCAAATGTACGGAGCAATAAAAAATTGCCAGCCTTCCCGGTAAATGGGAAGGCGGTTATCCGGCTCGGAGGATACGAGCGCGGCTTTGGCGGGATCAGCCGCCGTCTCGGCCAAAACCACGGCACTGAGCAAGAGTGCCATGCTGCAGGTGAGAACGATCTGCACCAGTCTCAAGATAGCCCGGGTTTCTCGATTCATGTACTAGCCTCAATTATTTCAGGGATCCGGTCTGGTTGGTGCAGGGTCAACCGAGCGACAGCACCGCCGAGTCATTTTGGCGGTCTTGGGCATAAGTTCAACCCTTCTTGTGATCTTTAGTCAAAAATGCCATCCGGTCTTGATTGCACCTCGCATCGGTCTTTAGCCGGGGCTGGCAATAAAGATAATGGATTCCCGAGACCTCGTTTGGTGGAAAGGACTGTAGCACATTTTTGCCCAAAAATTATTTTCTTTTGGTTTTTGGACTTAACCTCTGGTAACCTAAAAAATCTGCTCAAGGGGGGGGTGCCCAACGATAACCTTTAATGTTAGTCAGGGAATATTCAGAGTAAGAGTGAAACGAGCCTTGCCTTGAGGGAGCCGCATTATGGAAGAAAGGGCTAAATCGTGAAGCCCAGCCTGTGGCGCGGCAAAACGGTGCGGCGTATGCATGTGATGGTGATGCCGATGGGGCCGGTCTGCATCCTCGGCTGTTCCTATTGTTATTACCTTGCCAAGCAGGTCATCCTGACCACTGAGAATCATTGGCGCATGAGCGACGAGGTGCTGGAGGCCTTCATCCGGCAGTATTTTCAGGGCCAAAACTATAAAGAAGTGGTGTTCTCCTGGCAGGGAGGCGAGCCCACTTTGCTGGGGGTTGACTTTTTCCGGAAAGTCGTGGAGTTGCAAAAGCGTTACTGCCCCCCCCATGTCCGCTGTGAAAATGACCTCCAGACCAACGGCACGCTTCTGGATGAGGCCTGGTGCGAGTTTTTGGGAGAGCACCGTTTTCTGGTGGGATTGAGCCTCGACGGCCCCAAAGAGTTGCATGACCATTACCGCAAGGATAAGGCGGGGCAAGGGAGCTTCGACCGGGTCTTTCGGGCGGCCCGCCTGCTCAGAAAACACCGGGTCGAATTTGCCACCCTGAGCTGCGTGAACCTCTTGACGGCAAAATACCCGCTACAGGTCTACCGGTTTCTCCGAGATGAGGTGGGAGCCAAGCGCCTGCAATTCATTCCCATCGTAGAGCCCGTGGGCTTTTGGTATACGCCCCCCCAATACTGGAAGAAACAACTCCTGCCGGTGGACGGTTCTCCCCAGGCCCGGCCCGGCCATCCAGACTCCATGGTGGAGGACTGGTGCGTGGA
>JAUSOZ010000224.1 GCA_030655955.1 Deltaproteobacteria bacterium | reverse complement strand
GTTAAAGCCCTCCCCGGGGCTGACCACCGGGAAGTTGAAATTATCGTGGCGGATACGGGTTGCGGCCTGAGTCCCGAGGATCAGGAGCATCTCTTTGAAAAATATCGCCTCTCCCGGCACAAGAACAACGGCTCGGGTTTGGGGCTTTATATCTGCAAGACCCTGGTGGAAGCCAATCATGGCCGCATCTGGATGGAGAGCGCCCCGGGGCAGGGAGCCACCTTTCATCTGGCCTTGCCGGCCGTCCGGGAAGCTGAGGCGGCGCCAGGGCTGGAGGAGCCGCCGGTGGCTCCCGAAACCTCAACCCTCTGACTTGCGCCCAGGGCGGTGGATCGGATAGAATGAGAGAAAGAAATCCGAAGCGTTACCGGAGCGTAAAATCTGGCGCTGGCTCCCGGACGGAAAGATGGTCAACCTTTAACGTGCACCTGGACGCGGCAGGTCGATGGGAGGCTTAAATGGACCCGAGCCCCTGGATTTTAGTGATCGATGATGACCACTGGACCCGGGAAGCCCTGGTGTCCATTCTGCGGCGGGCCGGTTATCAGGTCACGACTCAGGAAGGGTTTGGCCAGGAACTGGAAGCCGGTCAGTTCCCCGAGCGTTATCAGGTGGCAGTGTTGGATTATCACCTCCCCGAACTCAACGGCCTGGAGGTGGCCAGGCGCTTGAAGCAGTTCCAGCCGGATTGCCGCATCGTCATGATTTCTTCCGAGCTTCCCAACCTACCCGAACTTGCCGGCCAGGAGGCCGTGGTGGACCGGTTCCTGGCCAAGCCGTTCTCCAAAGACGCCATTCTGGAGGTGATCGCCCAGCTTTGTCCGGGTCCGGCGAAGTGAGCCCCAGGTTTCTGGAGGACCCCGCCGCGGCTGGCGACTTGCCGGAGTGGGTGCTGAGTTATGCCCGCCGGGAAGGCTTGTTTGCCACCGGCGACCGCGTCCTGGTGGGGGTCTCCGGCGGGCCGGACTCGGTGGCCCTGCTCCACCTCCTGGTGCGGCTGGCCCCCGAACTGGGTCTGGATTTGGGCCTGGCTCACTTCGACCACGGCCTGAGGGGAGAGGACTCCCGGGCTGACGCCAACTTTGTCGCCGATCTGGCCCGGCGCCTGGGGCTGCCTTGCCACCAAGGCTGCGGCCAGGTGCGGGACGCGGCCCGCCGGGACAAGGTTTCTTTGCAAATGGCAGCCCGGAAGCTGCGCTTACAGTTTTTTCAGGAGACCCGCCGGGGCCACGGTTACGCCAGGCTGGCCCTGGGCCACACCGCCGACGACCAGGTGGAGCTCTTCTGGCTCCGGCTGCTACGGGGCGCGGGGCTGGAGGGGCTGAAGGGCATGTGGCCGGCCACCCCCGAGGGTCTGGTGCGGCCGCTGTTGGCCGTGGGTAAAGCCGTTCTCCTGGCCTGGTTGGAGCAGGAAGCCCTGCCCTACCGCCTTGATGCCAGCAACCTGAGCCGGGCGTATCTGCGCAACCGGGTGCGCCTGGACCTTCTGCCCCACCTGACCCGCAGCTACAATCCCCGCCTGGCCCAGACTATCTGGCGGACTCAAAGTCTCCTCCAGGATGACGAGCGTCTCCTGGCCCGGGACACCGCCCTCGCCTGGGACCGGGTGGCCCGCCCACTGGCTGCCGACTGCTTTGCCCTGGACCTGAACCGGTTTTTCCGCCTGGAGCCGGCCTTGCAACGGCGGGTGCTGAGGTTAGGAGTGGCCCGGCTCGGGGCGGATGTGAGCCTTACATCCCCTCAGGTGACATCACTCATGGACCTGGCCGGCAGCGAACGTAGCGGCGGCCTGATCTCCCTGGGGGAAAAGGGAGAAAAAGTCCAGGTGGCCCGGGCGGGCCCGGCCTTGCACCTTATGAAAGCCCTGCCGGCAGCACCCCGGGAAGCCACCCGGCTGCCGGATTGCCCGGCTACGCTTGATTCTCTCTCCGGCTGGCGCTGGCAAATGTCCCGCCGCTCCCATCGCCCCGGCGACCCCTGGCCGCCCCCGGAGACGGCCTGGCTGAATCCGGCCCGGGTCTCCCTGCCCCTGACGGCGCGCACCTGGCGGGCCGGGGACCGTTTCTGGCCCCAAGGCGCCCCGGGTCCCAAAAAACTCCAGGATTTCCTGGTGGATGCCAAGATTCCCCGTTGGCTGCGGCCGCATATTCCCCTGGTGGCCGCCGCCGAAGAGATTGTCTGGGTGGCGGGCGTTAGAATCGCCGACCCG
>JAUSOZ010000205.1 GCA_030655955.1 Deltaproteobacteria bacterium | reverse complement strand
TGCTTTTTGCCATCTTGGGTTTACGATATTTTATCCCCGACCGCCCCGGTAAAGTATCCAGACCTGTTTTTCCCCTGGATACTTTTTGCTTCCGGTTTCGAGAATGGAGGGATAATTATCGCCGCTGGACCCTGATTGCGGGGGTAAGTTTGCTGGCGCTGGGCGCTTACGGGATCACCTGGCTACAGTTCGAGGGGGACGTCTCCCGGTTAAGCCACCTTAATCCGGAAAACCAAAGGGACTCAGAAAAGATACTGCAAGTATGGGGTAGTTTTTCTCCAACCGCGGCGGTTGTGCACGGTGCCAACCTTGAAGAAGCCCTGGAAGCCAATGACCGCGTGTTCGAGGTGTTAAAGGAACTCATGGCGGCCGGAAAGATTGTCCGGTTCGGGTCAATCTCTCCCATCCTTCCGGCGCTCAGGACCCAGGAGGACAATCTCCGGAGATGGAAAGAATTCTGGTCAGCTTCACGCCGCAGTGCCCTGAGGTCAAGTCTTGAAAAGGAGGCAGAAGCCCAGGGGTTTAATTCGAAAATCTTCGGACCCTTTTTTGATGCTTTGGATCAAACGCCTCCTCCTGTCACCCTTAAAGACTTTCAGTCCACGCCACTAAAGTACCTGATGGCCAGCAAGGTGGTGACTGACGGAACGGAGAGCCTGGTAATGAGCTCTTTTTTCCTGGAGGACCGTTCCCGACTGCCCGAGATCGAAACCAGGATCGCGGCGGCGGTACCGGGGGCCATAGTGGTGGATAAGAAAGCCTTTGTGGAACATATGGGCACCCTGGTCAAAGGGGAGTTCCACAAACTGCTGCTTATTGCTCTAGGGGCCATCACTCTCGTCTTGTTCCTCTTTCTCCGGCGGGCGGAACTGGTAATAGTGAATCTGCTGCCGGTTCTGGCCAGCGTGGTCGTCACCATGGGAATGATGGGCTTTTTGGGCGTCCACATCAATCTTATGAGTCTCCTCTTCGTGGTTTTTATTTTTGGGGTGGGGGTGGACTTCAGCATCTTCCTGATGAGCAGCGCCCTGAATCAGTATCGGAGCCAGGGTGGCCATGAGTCCCTCATGTGCGGGGCGGTCATAATTTGCGCATTAACCAGCGCAGGCGGTTTTTTCAGCCTGGTATTTGCCAGGCACAGCATGCTCTATTCTATGGGGCTCACGGGACTGATCTCAATGCTTGCCAGCTTGGCGGCGGCTTTGGTGATTGTGCCATCCTACATGAAACGGCTCTTGTGGCAAGACGGGCGCCATGGGACTCCTTCTCTGAAGACAATGGCGGGAGCCGCCTGGGCCGCAGTTTATCTTGTAGGGGCTGCCCTCCTATATAGCTATTGCCTTCGCTGGATCATGAGACTGCGCTATCCCCAGGACTCGGAAGCCAGACGCAAGTTTTGCCGACGTTATCTCCATAGGGTGGCGGCAGCGCTGGTGCGGCATATTCCTTACTGGGACAGCCGGCGCATATACCTCGGAGCGGAGCCAGATAAATTTGCTCGGCCGTCCGTTATCATCAGCAATCACCAATCCGCCTTTGACATCATGCTGATGCTTGCCCTCCCAGTGGAGATGGTGATGGTGGTTAAACAATGGGTTTGGGATGCGCCGGTGATCGGACCCCTGATCCAGGATGCTGGCTATATACTTGTGGATCAAGAATCTTATCAGGGAATTTTACAACAGAGCCGGGAATGCCTGGGGAAAGGGATTTCCATCATGATTTTCCCGGAGGGCAGCCGTTCCCCGGATGGCCAACTCAGGCGCTTCCACGTGGGAGGGTTCAAGCTGGCGCTGGAAACTGAAAGCGATATCTTGCCGGTATTGATATCCAGTTCCAAGGATTGCGTTCCTCCCAAGGCCTTTTGGGTGGGAGACCACCAGACGGTGGTCCGGGTGCTGGACCGGGTAACCAGGGACCAGTTCGATTATTCCCTGGAAGCTCGAGAACTTTCCCGGCATGTCAAGAAAATGCTGCAGCGCTATGAACTCCAGGATTGGCAACTATCCCAGGATGGCCCGTCCTTCTGGCATAACATCAGATCGCTTTATAATTACCGTGGCAGTTATGTAGAGAGCTATATTTTCTGGAAATTAAGATTGGATCCCATCTATAAGGGTATAGACGACCTGGTGCCCCAAGAAGGAACCGTTCTGGACCTGGGATCTGGCTATGGGCTGATGGCGGCAATTTTGGCCCGTAAATCAAGGCAAAGACACATGCTGGGCATTGACTTTGACGAGAGAAAGTTTAGGGTCAGTCAGGGAGTGGCCCGGGCTTTCCCCAATATAGAATTCCATAGGGAAAATTTTCTGGAATGGGAATATCCTCCGGTAGACGTGGTGTTGTTGATTGATTCCCTCCACTATTGGCCCGAGGGCAGGCAATTGGAGGTAATCGCCAAAGCCTGCCAGGCCCTCCGTGAAGGGGGATCAATTGTATTTAGAGATGCTTTTAGCACTCGTTCATTTGGCCATCTGGCGGTAAGGATGGGAGAATATTTCGGGGTTAAGGTGGGGCATAACCAAAGAGGGACCGGCCTGTATTTTCAGACCAAGGAGTTTTTTATAAACGCCTTTACCAAGCAAGGGGTCAAGTTTCTTGCGGAGGTTCCAGACCTAGGCCGCGGCTCCAATATTGTCTTGGTCTTCAAGAAGGAATCAGGATGCGCTACGACGCGGTCATAATCGGCTCCGGGGTTAGCGGGATGACCGTAGCCATCATCCTCGCCAAGGAAGGACGGCGGGTCCTCGTATTGGAGCAACACTCCCAGCCAGGGGGGCTCATGCAGCATTTTCGCCGCCAAGCCCTGGTCTTTCCCACCGGGGTTCACCGTCTTGGTTCCCTGGACGATGGACAGATCCTGAGTCGGTACTTCCAGTATCTTGAGGTTCGGGATAAACTGAACCTGAAGCGCATGTCCGCAGACGGATTTGAGGAATACTCCTTTCCCGGCTTACGATTCAAGGTTCCCATCGGCCAGGATGCTTTTCGCGAGCGCCTGCACCAGTATTTTCCCCGGGAGAAAGTGGCAATCGATCAGTTCTTCACGGATATGAACCGCCTGGTTTCCCTGTTTCCTCTTTATAACCTGTTGAACGAATCTGAGAGGTCGGCTCCGGTTCTGGCAAGCACATCTCTGGCTTCCTACCTGGACCACCTGAACTGCTCCCGGGAACTTAAAGGGATTCTCTCTGCCAGCAATCCGCTCTATGGGATTCCCCCGAGTGAATGCCCGCTGCACACTCATTTCCTGGTCATGGACTCGTTTCTTAATAGTTCGTGGCGGGTCGACGAGTGTGCCACACCCCTGGCGGAAGCTTTTGTCAAAAGCTTACTGGCCCACGGCGGTGAAGTTCGCTGTAACGCCCTGGTGACCAATATCTCGGCTAGCGGGGGGCGAGCCGAAGGCGTGGTGCTGGCAAATGCGGAATACATACCGACAGACCTCGTGATCTTTACGGGCCATCCCCGCCAGATCCTCACCCTCTGCCCGCCCGGCTCCTTCCGCCCCGCCTTCAGGCACAGACTGGAAGATACGCAGGACACCTTCGGCGCTTTTGCCCTGGCGCTCAGTTGGGGGCGCCCTGATTGTACCCTGGTCCAATGTGATACCTTTATCTACAATAGCTGGGACACGGAAGCGCAATATCACCAAAAATTAGTTTCCCTTTCCCAGAGGCCCAGCATGATCTATTGCTGCGCCATGCCCCAAGAAGCCAACCGCGAATATGCGGTAACTGCTTTGGTGGGGATAGCTCCGGGAGAGATGACACCTTTTGAGCTGACCCGAAGAGGGGAACGCTCCGAAGCCTACCAAGCCGCAAAGCGTTCCCTGGCCAGGCGCATCCTGGACACCTTGCAGGAGCACTGGCCAGAGCAGGCGCCATACCTGAAGATGGTGGACGCCTCTACCCCCCTTACCTTCCGGGACTATACCCTGACACCCCGGGGTACGGCTTATGGTATTATTAAATCGGCCAGCAACTTCAGGCATGCCCAGCTTAGCACCGAAACGAAAGTCAAAAACTTGTTTTTAGCCGGGCAGAGCATTGTCCAGCCAGGAGTCCTGGGGGCGCTGATCAGCGGGGTTTATACCGGCACTGCCATTTTGGGTCGCAACTATCTCATAAACAAGATAAAGGATGAAACCGTATGAGGCGAGTGGCCATTACCGGTATCGGTATCCTTTCTCCCATCGGCAATTCCCTGGAGGCGGTGCTGGCAAGTTTGCTTAGCGGTAAGTCGGGAATTCGGCGCATGTCGGAATGGGATAAAATCCAGGGCCTGAGATCGCTGGTGGCTGGGGTAGTAGAAGGGATTGAGCCGCGCCGGATTGAGCGCAAGCATCGCCGGACCATGGGCAGGGTAGGCATCCTGGCGGCCCTGGCCTCGCAGGACGCCATGGCGGACGCCAACCTGGGCGAGGACGATGTTACGTCGGAGCGCACCGGTGTTGCCATGGGTTCCACCACAGGCTCAGTGCCAGTTCTGGAACACTTTTTTGGCAGTTACCTGGCCACCGGCGGCATTTTGGAACAAGAAGGCACCAACTTCATGAAAATCATGGGGCATACGGTAGCCGCTAATGTGGGGACGATGCTTGGCGTTAAGGGCCGCTTGATCGCCCCCTGTAGCGCCTGTGCTTCATCAACCCAGGCCATTGGCTACGGTTATGAGGCGATTAAAGACGGCTACCAGGACCTGATGTTCTGCGGCGGCGCCGATGATCTTCATCCCATCACCGCCGGGGTCTTTGACATCGTGCATGCAGCCTCCAAGAATTTTAACGACGCTCCACACGCCACCCCGCGGCCCTTTGATATTCGCCGGGACGGTTTAGTGGTTAGCGAAGGTGGGGCCGTTGTGGTTTTAGAAGAATATGGCCGCGCCCGGGAGCGAGGCGCCAAAATCTACGGTGAAATTTTAGGATACGGGACTTGTTGCGACGGCAGCCACATGACTACACCCAGCCAGGATGGTATGGTCCGTTGTATGCGTGCGGCGTTGAAAGCTGCCGCCATCCAGAATACTGACCTGGCTTATATCAATGCCCATGCCACCGGCACTGATTTGGGCGATATAGCGGAATGCCAGGCCATTAAGGAACTGATAGGCGACAAGGTGCCTGTGAGCAGCACCAAGGGATACACGGGCCACACCCTGGCAGCGTGTGGGGCTATTGAGCTGATATTCTGCCTGCTGATGATGAAGCACGGATTTATCGCTCCTACCCTCAATCTGGAGGAGATAGACCCCGCCTGCCGCGGTATCGGTCATGTCCAGGAAAAGATAGAAACCGACTTGGATCTGGTAATGACCAGCAACTTCGCTTTCGGTGGGGTCAACGCCGTGCTCATTGTAAAAAATGAATCCTGAAAATATGGGACTCCAGAGGTCAAAATAAGTCCGCACGGCTGGCTGTCCCTTGCGCCCGAGGCTGTTTCAATTTCTAACGCCGCCCTTATGAAGATTACAGAAAAAGCATACCAGCGCCCGCACCGGGCTAAGAAAGTCCTGAAAGTTACGGCGGCGGTCTTCCTATGTGTCTCGGCCCTGATCCTGGGTTTCTCCTGGTTTACGGTGTGGTATTGCACCGCCCGGGAGCCGGTGCTCCTCGGGACTCCTCCTATCTTGAAAGAGAGCCTCGTCAAAGACGGCGAGCGCGCCATCATCGGCAAGTCCTGGATTGCCAAGAAAGATGGGATTCTCCGCATGTATCTCGAGGGAGATCCTTTCACCCTGGGTTACTGCAACGCCAAGTTGACCCAGGACTATATGCAGAAACAGGAAGAGAGCCTTTACCATACCGTACGGCAGTTCGTTCCCTCTAAGGTGAAACTGTGGCTCCTGACTCTTTATGTCTACTGGATGAACCGGAACCTGCCCGACTATGTGCCCTCCGACTATCAGATGGAAATTTATGGGCTTTCCCGCGGCTATGTGGACCCGTTCCGGGGCATTGCCTCGCTGTACCACCGAATTCTCAATTACCACGCCGCGCATGATATCTCCCATGTGGTGATGGACAGTCCCCTGATGGGGTGTACCTCTTTCGCGGCTTGGGGGCGAAAGACCGCCGATGGCCACCTCCTGGTGGGCCGGAACTTCGATTTCAATCCCGGCAGATGGTTCGATGAAAACAAGATCGTTATCAAAGTAAAACCAGATCGTGGCTTGGGGTTTATTTCCGTAGCCTGGTCCGGCATGGCCGGAGCGGTCTCCGGTATTAACGATGCCCATATTGCGGTCAGCATTAATGGCGCCCGGTCCGCCCTGCCACACACGGTTGGGACGCCGGTATCCCTGGTCATGCGGGAGGTCCTGCAATACGCCCGGACCTTGGAGGAAGCAGTGGAAATCATCAGGCGGAGCCGGGTGTTCGTCTCCGACCTCTACCTGGTGGCCTGTGGTAAGACCTCCCGGGCGGTGGTAGTTGAAAAAACCCCCACCAAATGCGCAGTTCGCCAGGTCTCCGGTGACTTCATTGTCTGTGCCAACCACTTCCAGACTCGAGAACTCGAACGGGACCCGGACAATCTGAAGTATATAGCCGAGGGGACGTCGCTGGACCGTTACCACCGGATGTTTGAGTTGGTGGACAAATTTGATGGGAGCTTGGCCCCGGAGGTGGCGGCGACGATTCTCCGGGACCGGGAGGTGCCGGGTGGAAATAAGATAGCTTACGGCAACGAAGCTGCGATTAATCCCTTAATTGCCACCCATTCCGTTATTATTGATGTAACCGCGGGCATCATCTGGGTCTCCCAGGCTCCGCATCAGCTGGGAGCCTTTGTTCCCTTCGGCCTGGCCAATTTCGATAATCCCCAGAATGTCAGGCTCATCCCTCCGGACAGGATGTTGGAGGATGGTTCCTATGAACGCTATCTAACCGCAGAGAAAAACCGGTCCCGGGCCCAGGAATTCTTGAAAGCCGGCGATTTTGCTGGAGCGTGGCGGGAGGCACTGGCCGCCTGCGATCTCAACCCGGGTTATTACCGGCCCTGGTGGCTTTTGGGGAAAATTGCCGCCCAGCAAGGGAAAACCCAGGAAGCTCAAGAATATCTGATTAAGGCTCAAAAGCTCTATCCGGCTTTTGCCCACGAGCGCCAGGAGATCCAGGAAATGCTGGCCAAACTTACCGGCCGGACAGCGAAACCCTGAAGCTGCCTTGCGGGCGGCAACCATGAACAGCGCTTCTGTCACGCGGCTCAAAGCCAAAAGAGGAAGGAACCAAGTGGACGAGAAGACCAAACAAGTAGCATTGGTAACCGGGGCCAGCCGCGGGATCGGCAAGGCGATAGCCATCGCCCTGGCGAATACTGGCAGGCATGTGCTGATCAATTACCACACTGCAGAGGATGCTGCCCGGGAAACGTTGACCCAGGTGGAGGCTTCCGGCGGCTCCGGGGAGCTGGTCCCTTTCGACGTCACTGACCATAAAGCCACCGAACCCGCCATTACCACCATCCTTGAGCGTCACGGCACTGTGCACATTCTGGTGAACAACGCCGGTATCCGAAACGATATGCTGCTGGTGTGGATGGAGCTGAAGAGCTGGCATAATGTGATTGACACTACCCTTACAGGCTTTTACAATGTGACCCGCCCTATAGTCAAAGAGATGCTTCTCAAGCGCTTCGGCCGCATCATAAATATTTCTTCGACGTCGGGACAATCGGGCATGCCAGGACAGGTGAATTACTCCGCCGCCAAAGCCGGGCTTATCGGGGCTACCCAGGCTCTGGCCAAAGAAGTTGCCAAACGTGGCATCTCGGTCAATGCCATAGCACCGGGCTTCATTGATACCGAAATGCTTCAGGGTTTGCCTTTACAAGAGATCGTTAAGATTATACCAATGGCCAGGCTCGGGAGGCCTGAGGAGGTGGCGGCACTGGTGGTTTTTCTCTGCTCGCCCGAAGCCGCGTATATCACGGGCCAGGTAATAGGAGTGAACGGGGGAGTGTTTTAACCGATGTCTGGTGGAGACAAAAGCAGCATGGATTCCAGTAAGGCTTTGGCAAACTTGCCTTCCTCGGGGATCGGAATGACCGTTGCAATTACCGGGTTGGGAATAATTTCCTGTATCGGGCAAACTCTCAATGATGTCGCTCGTTCATTAAAGCAAGGAAAATCTGGGGTCGTATTAGATGAGGACAGGATAAAACGGGGGTTTCGGTCTGGCCTGACCGGTCGGATTGCAGACTTCGACCCGCGACAATGGGGCTTGAAACGCAAGCACCTAAACACCATGGGGGAACCGGCGCAATATGCCGCGGCCGCGGCCATCGCTGCCGTCAAGGACTCCGGTCTCTTGGAGGAGCATCTTCGCAATGACCGGTGCGGCCTTATCTTCGGCAACGATAGCACTGTCGGCGCGGCAGTAGAGGCCATCGATCTGGTGAATGAACATGGCGGAACTCATTATCTGGGATCAGGCTACGTGTTCAAGTCTATGAACTCCACCATATCAATGAATCTGGCTGCCTATTTTGGCACCCAGGGTGCGAATTGGTCATTAAGCGCCGCCTGTGCCAGCGGGGCCCACGTCATTGGCCAGGCCCTGATGCTTATCCGCAGCGGGTTGCAGGATATCGTCATCGTCGGCGGGGCCCAGGAGACCAACTGGCAAAGTGTCGCCAGCTTCGATGCCTTAGGGGCCTTTTCCCGCCGTCACGATGCCCCAGAGAAAGCTTCCCGGCCTTTCGACGCTGAAAGGGACGGATTGGTGCCCAGTGGCGGCGCTGCCTGTTTGATCCTGGAGGAACTGGAGCACGCCCGGAAACGGGGTGCGCGGATTTACGGGATCGTCAGGGGTTATGGCTTTGCCTCTCAGGTAGGCGCCAACCTTTCGGAACCGAGCCTTTCAGGGGCCATAAGGGCCATGCAGATGGCCTTGCAAGATGGCGGGATTGGTCACCAAGAGGTCGATTACATTAACGCCCACGCCACCTCCACTCCTGCAGGGGATCTTGTGGAAGCCCAGGCCATTGCGGCGGTGTTCGGCGAAGGTGTGCCCGTCTCTTCAACTAAATCCATGACCGGCCATGAATGTTGGATGGCGGGGGCAAGCGAGGCTCTTTACACTATCCTGATGGCCCGGGAAGGTTTCATCGCTCCGAATCTGAATTTCAACAGTTTCCAGCCAGATTGCCCCAAAATCAAGATTATCACCGCATGCACTCCGGCAAGAATCAGAATGGCCCTTTCCAACTCCTTTGGTTTCGGAGGAACCTACGCCTCGCTGCTCTTTGACTTCCGGCATGCGGAAGGATGTGATTTACGATAAGGTGCACTACGATTTGAATTCTCATCATTAAATTCTCTTCTGAAAATTCCTCAATCAAGGATGGGAGAGAATCCAGTTACCGAACTCGGGAAGGTAAGGGTCACTGCTCCGAATATGAAGTTCAATTTGATTCACGAATTAACCAACCTCCTGGGAAGCAAGAAAATACTTGGAAAGGGTCCTGAATGCGTGGCCTATTCCAGGGACATGTCCATTTATACGGCGGTCCCCGATGCCGTGGTCATGGTTGAAGGTGCGAGCGATGTCCAGAAAATCCTGAAGTTCGCCTTCCAGAATAAAATTCCCATCACGCCCCGAGGGGCCGGAACCAGTGTTACCGGCGCGGTGATCCCTGTTAAGGGTGGAATTGTCCTGGATCTTTCCGGGATGAACCGTATCAAAGAGATAAATCTGCTGGATCAGTATGTCGTAGTGGAACCGGGGGTCGTCTGTGGCCGGCTCAATGCTGCCTTGGCGCCGACCCATTATTTCCCTCCGGACCCCGGGAGCCTGGAGGTGGCCACCATCGGGGGGATGATCTCCACCAACGCCTCCGGGCGGAGCGCCCTTAAATATGGGACTACCGCCGATTATGTCCTGGCTTTGGAAGTGGTCCTGGCAACGGGTGAAATCATCCATACCGGGCACCGCACGCCCAAGGCCTCCACAGGGTTTGATCTGACCCGCCTATTTGTGTCCGCTGAAGGCACGATGGGAGTGATCACCGAGGCCACCCTGTGTATCCTGCCCCGGCCGGAAGCCGTCCGCACCTGTATCGCCGGTTTTCCTTCTTTGGAGGCGGCAGCGCAAGCCGCAGTCCAAATCCTCGCGAGCGGTATGTCTCTCTCGGCTTGTGAGTTGATGGACTGGTATTCACTCCAGGGGTTCACCCCGGATACCGGCCTCGATTTCCCTGACACCAGGGGCATGCTCCTTCTGGAAATCGATGGGCCTACCTCAATGGTAGCCGGTAAGATTGAAGAGTTGCGCGCCCTATGCACTCAAGTCGGCGCCGCCCGGGTATATGTCATAGAGAAGTCCAGTGAGCGGGAGAAAATCTGGCGCTGGCGGCAGCACTTGGTGACCGCGCTGAGTTCCTGCCGGAATGGGACGCGGCTCGTGCCCATGGCCGAAGATATCGGGGTGCCGGTAAGCAGGGTCCCCGAGGCCATCCGCCGCAGCCAGGAATTGGCCGCGGCCTCAGGGGTGCGGGTTGTCCTCTTTGGTCATGCAGGAGACGGGAATATCCACACCACCTTTATAATCAATCCTCTTGATAGAGAGGAATGGGAGAAAGCCAAACAACTGGCCGGTGACTTGCATCGCCTGGCTCTTGAGCTTGGAGGCACAATTTCCGCGGAGCATGGCATTGGCCTGGCAAAAGCCCCTTTCATCAAGCAAGAACTGGGCAGCAGCCATGCCCTGATGCACCAGGTAAAGAATTTTCTTGACCCGCAAGATATCATGAACCCGGGCAAGCTGGGATTTTTCGCCGATTTTCCAGCCAAGCCAAGCCACTTCGCCTTCGCTGTTCCAAGCACCAGGCCGGGGAGCCTGGCCAGCCTGGGCTCTAAGCGCGCCGATCGCGATGCCCTCCTCTGTATGATGTGCGGCTTCTGCCGTGCAGCCTGTCCCATTTTTGCCGTCACCGGGCGTGAGGGGGACAATGTGCGCGGCAAAATGCAGATGGCGAACCTGGTACGCACCGGCGAGCTTGCCCTTTCCGAGGAAGTGGCGCGGAAATTTTACCTGTGCACCACCTGCGGGGCCTGCCAGAGCCATTGCCCCGCTGAGATTGACGTGGCCGGTCTGGTGACGGCCATAAGACGGCAAAGCTTCAAATCCGGCTATCTCCCCAAAGAGTATCAAGCCATGGTGGCCAAGCTCCATCGAACCGGGAACCCTTACGGTCTATCCCGGGAAAAGCGGTTCCGGCGCGGCCAGTTCCCCCAAGGGCAGTGTATTTCAAATGGTATGCAAGCCGAGGTGCTGGTTTATTTGGGTTGCAACGCCAGCTATCTGGACCGGCGCCTCTCTTTTTCATTGCTGCGCATCCTGGATCTGGCCCGGGTACCCTATGCCGTTCTGGACGATGAGATTTGCTGCGGCCAGCCCTTAGCTCAATGGGGCGGGGAGGAAGCATTCCATCAGGCCGCCAGGGCGTCGGCGGCCAGAATTCTCGCCCATAGCCCGGAGTTGGTCATAACCCCTTGCCCCAGCTGTTTGATCGCCCTGGGGCAGCTATATCCCCAGGTGGTGGACGGCTGGCGTCTTAAGGTGCAAAGCATCCCTGAATATCTTTACCAGATGTTCACCGACGGCAAGCTGGAGTTCAAACGCAGTTTAGGGCAGCCGGTAATTTATCATGATCCCTGCCTCCTCGGCAGACATCTGGGGATCTATACGGAACCGCGCCGGCTTCTGCAATCCATCCCCGGGGTCACGCTGATGGAATTTCCCCAACAGCGGGAGGAGTCGGTATGCTGTGGTGGCGGCAGCGGCTTGCCGGCATTATCAAGGGAACTGGCCGCACGCATGGCTGCAAGGCGGGCTGGACAAAGCCGAGAATCCGGAGCCCAGATCATTGGCACCGCCTGTCCGATGTGCAAACGCCAATTAGCCCGGGGGATCGCCAAGAACCGGGAACCAGGAGATGTGGTGAAAGTGCTGGATATTGCCGAACTGGTCCTCATGGCTTTGGAGTAACGCCGGCGGGCCATATACGCCCAAACCATGTTCATCGAGCGTTGTGGCATATAGGGCTATGCTTTGCCCTGGACCACCTGATAATCGTCAACCTTTGCCACTCAATTAGCGTGCCAGACAGCAGAGATTTTTCCTTGCAAATTTAAAGCAGCTGTGCTTGATTTAAATCCTGGTCGGTGTTCAGGTCGCTCTCCAGCGTAGCACCACCCTCCAAACAGGCGAGTAAGGCATGCAGGAACCGTAGCACCTGGACAAGGATGAAGTAGATATACACTCATCATAGGAGACTGCCATGAAAAAGACAGTGCTGGTATTCTTGGCCGCTTGTTTAATGGGCGCGGTTGGTTGCGGCGGTGGCTCAGCCCGCACGGAGGCCACTCCAGAAAAATCCATTGCGCCGGAGGCTGCAACTGCGGAAAAGTCAGTGGCGGTGGAAACCACCGATGAAGGAAAACCGCTGCCCATCGAAGGCACCCGGGCAGCAAAGTATCGCCGCCTGGCCTTTGTTTGCGCTCCGGGAACAGGAGCCGATCCTAAATATGTGCCCATGGTCTTAAGAGAGATAGAAACAACTGTGCCCAAGTATCTCTCAGAACAAAACTTGCAAAAGGTGAGCATTATCCCCGATGCCTCGATAGATATCAGCACGGTTCCGCCCACGGCACGATTTAAAACCATAAATGATTATGACGCGGTGGCTATAATCACTTATACTTACTCTCCCATGGTACTTATGGACATTAATTTGATAGACGTCAAGACCGGGCAAAAGCTCTGGTTTCTCCAATTACATGCTAAACCCGATAATATTGACCTTCGGCTAAACAAACTTGCTCATATTGTACCACATAGAATTAATAAGTATTTTTACCGCAGACGTTAGACCTGATTGCCAAGCGAGACTCACCTGGAATCGACATTAGGGCAACTATGAAAAGCGAGCAAGTGGTACCAATATGGACAAAAATCCCTTCAGGACCAATCTATTCCTACCGGTGACGCTGGCATTTCTGCTTCTCTCAGTCTTCTGTGGCATGGCGTCGGGCCAGGCTGCGGAGGAGGAAGAAGTGCGCGGTCGCTACGGTGCTGCCCTCATCTACGGCAACACTTTTGCGCCCCAGTCTGATATCCGCTTCCTGCAACTCTCGGCCTTTGGCATGTGGGATTATGCCAAGGTCTGGCATCACCCGGCGCCCAAGCTGTTGCGGTGGAAATTAGAGGGTACCATCGGCTCGAGCCTGACGCCCCAGGCCCGCTTTATGACCTCACTGGGGATGCTGGCCTTATATTACCTGGATTTTATCTCCACCCGCTATACGCGTCCCTATATCGAAGGGGGCATCGGCGTCATCTATACCGACTTTCAGGTGAAAGGCCAGGGCTCGCGGATAAATTTTAATCCCCAGGCGGGTATCGGCACCGAAATTAAGGTTGGCTCAGGGTTGCCATTTTTCGCGGCTGCACGGTATCATCACATCTCCAACGCCGGATTGAATCATAACAATAAGGGAGTCGAGTCCGTAATTTTCATGTTGGGCCGGTATTTTAAGTGAGATGACCGCGACCCTCTATTTTTCTCAGTCTCCACGGAGGCCGACATTAAGATGCAATTAGTCCATACGTGGTCATAGCCGCAAGAACCCTAGCCCCGATCTCCGGCTGGGTGTAGGTGGGAATCCCGGCCTGTCGGAAAATTTCTAAGGTGGCGCCCCATAAAGTCTTATCGGTCATCACCACACAGACGATGGGCTTATGGGTTCCGGCGATAATCTGCACCACCTCTCGAGCCACTGCCTCGCAATCCACGAAAAACGGCGTCACGAAACTAAAGAGCAGGCTATCTATATTGGGGTCCCCAAGCATTGCCTCCAGCGCCGCCCTAAAGTGCTCCGGTCCGGCGGTGGCCAGAACATCAACCGGGTTGGAAACAATAGCTTCAGGATAAAGTGCATTCCTGAGTATTTTCTTGGTTGCTTCGTCCGGCTCGGGCAGTTCGCAGCCGGCTTCGCTCAGTTCATCCGCCGCAATAATCCCTGGCCCTCCGGTGTTGGTGATGATGCCGACGCGTCTGCCTCGTGGAATTTTTACCTGGACAAAGGCACGCGCCGCCTGGCAAATTTCTTCGAGACTGCGGAATGCCAGAACCCCGGACTCGGCAGCCAGGGATTCATCCCCCACTCTTCCGGTAATCATCCCGCCACAATGAAAGGCTACGGCCCGTGCCCCAACACTGGTACGGCCAGTGAGCATAGCGAGAATGGGTTTCTTTTGGGAGACTTCCCGGGCCACCTTAATGAAGTTTCCGGGGTCTTCAATATTTTCCAGGTGACAGATGATTACCCTGGTCTGTGGGTCATTTCCCCAATACTCCAAGATCTCCGGGCAGTTGATGTCGCAGGCATTGCCGGTGGAAGCATACATGCGCAACCCTTCGCCCAGTTCGCCAAGGCGATTGTTTATCACCTCCCCCACACCCCCCGACTGGGAAAAAATCGAGATGTAACCGGCCAGGGGTTTGGTAAAGGTAAAGTTGCAATACGCATTCACCTCCGGATTGGTATTGATAATTCCTTGGCAGTTCGGGCCGAAGATGCGGATGCCTGTGTCCCGAGCAATCTCTAACAGTTCCTCTTCTAAACGGGCCCCTTCCGGCCCCACTTCCTTAAAACCGGCAGTGTTGATAATGGCTATCTTCACACCCTTGCGGGCGCAGTCGGCCAGAACGCGGGGCACCTGGACGTTTTTGACGATGATGTGGGCCAGGTCCACGTCCCCCGGGACATGAGAGATGGAGGGGTAGGCAGCCAGATTCTCAATTTCCGAGTTCTTGGGATGAACCGGATAGATGGAGCCGGTAAACTGCATGTCCATCAAGTTTCGGACAATCCGGTTGCCGATGGTGAGCGGCCGGTTGCTGGCCCCGATAACGGCTACGGAGCGCGGCCGGAAAAGGAAGTCTAAAATGTGGCGATCTTGCGGTTTATACATGCTTAGCTTCCTCAAAGGCGAATAGGGCGGCCCCCAGAGCGCCGATAAGTTGAGGCTCTGGCGGGATCAGGGGGGCAACGCCGATTCTGTTGGCAAGAAGGTCGGCAACCGTGGGGTTGTAGGCCACCACCCCGCCAGTGGCCACAATCTTGCCAGACAGGACGCCCAACTCTGCAACCCGTTGGACAATGGCGTTAAAGATAGCTTTGACCAGGTCCGGGACAGCTATCCCACGCCGGCTCAGGGCCAGGATTTCGGTAAAAGTAAAGACCGTGCAATACGAGCCGAGTTTGACATCCTTTTGGCTTTTCCCGGCCAGTTGCTCCAGTTCGCTCAAAGAGAGATCGAGCCGGCGGGCCATCTCTTCCAAGAAAGCGCCCGTGCCGGCGGCGCATTTGCGGTTCATCTGGAAGTCGAGGAGACGGCCATCCGGTCCGATCCTGATGATTTTGGTGTCCTGGCCGCCAATATCCACCACCGTAATGGCTTCGGGAAAGTAGTGATAAGCCCCGCGCCCATGGCAGGAAATCTCGGTCTTGGTGAGACAGGGAAAGTGCACATTTTTTCGGCCGTACCCGGTGGCCACGGCGCACCGGATGTGCCCCATGTCAGCTCCGGCCTGTCGGAGGACGGCCGCCAACACTTCTTGTCCTACACGGGTGAAATCTAGGCCAGTAACCACTGCCGCCCGGGCGACAATCTGCCGGCGGCTGTTGAGAAGAACCGCCTTGGTGGCCGAAGCCCCGAGATCGATGCCCAGGTAAAGTTCGCTCATGGCTCTTAACCCTGGACCTGTTCGATAAATGCCTCCAGGCGCGTCACGGCTTGCTCTTCGCTGAAAAGCCTGAGGTCATTCAGGTCCCCATGGATTACCACTGTGGGAATGCCAAGTTGCTGATACAGGCGCTGGGGCATCCCGTAGAGACTGTTGGAATTGTCGGGGCAGGTCTTGGCTTCGTGAAACAGGATGCCGTCAATCCGATAGAACTCAACCATTTTTTTAATATATCGTTCTTTGCAGTCATCGGCTCGCGTGATGAACAATTCGGTGTAAGCCCGGGCCATGGATTCAAATGGGTCTCTGGGGTCCAGGTCTGAGAATATCCAAGAATTACAATAAGTAGAGGCGACGACGCAGGTCTTGAGCCGGAGAAAGAGGGCGGCCAGTTCCCGGAGTTTTCCCCAGATAGGCATCCCCTCCCAATAAATACGACAATTTTCGTGGTCCACCGCAGCCACCCCAGCCTCGATACGCTGTCGGAGTTCGGCCAGTAAAAAAATATAGTAATCCACTGCGGATTGAGTTCCCCGGGCAATAACTGCGGGGCCCATGTGGATGGTGCCATCGAAAAAGGTGAGAGGGCTGGGCCGATGGGCCGCAGTCTCGAGTACCTTCCCCCAGAGCTTGCTGCACTGCAAGGAAAGCTCCAGGGTTTCCCGCAGGCGGTCAATGTCGAAGCGGGTGCCCGATATTTCCTGCAAAGGGGGAATTAACTGCTGTAATTGCGTGCTTATCGCCGCCACGTGCAGGGTGGTAACCTCATCTACCTGGCGAAAGCTTTGCACGCCCAGACAGGGAACCCGGAATTTTCGAGAGTACCACTGGAACCAATCCTTGACCGCGCGGCATTGATTGGTGTTGTACACCAGCACGTCCGGAGGCGGCACCCGGGTAATACCGGGATAAGCTCTGGACAGGGGAGTTTCTGCCATGATGCAGGCACCGATGTCACTGGTCAGGTAGCTACAAATCTCCGGAGAATAGCCGATGGCGTTGGCGGCGGGGATGTAATCGGTGGCCTCCCTGGTGGCCCCCAAAAGGGCTGCGTGGTTTTCTGGGAAATACACCAGGAAGCCCAAGCTGCGCAATAGTTCCGCGGGTCCCACACTGGAGCACCAGGCAATCTTGTGGCTCCCGCGCCGCGCAGCCTCATCCAGTTCATAAAAATGGCTGGCCATCAATTGCTTCAGCCGGGAGGAAGATTCCAATTTTTTAAAGGCTGGCTGGGGCTCGTTGCTCATTTACAAACCTTATGATGCCTGCAAGTCCAGGATGACGCTCCCTACCTTTTTTCCCCCCACACTCAGCTGGGCCCTGACCTGGAGGTAATCCTCCCGGTCTTTGGCTGCCAGGTGGACCGTGATCTGGTCGCCGGGGAAAACTTGTCCGGTGAACTTGGCCTTCTTGACCCCGACAATCCGATAATTCGCTCCGGTGATTCTGACCATGGCCAGGTGCGCCATTTCCACTTGCATTACCCCGGGCAGGAGGGGGTTGTCGGGAAAATGTCCCCTGAACAGGGAAAGGCTGGGGGCAAAAGAGAATTTGGCCTCCCAGGTGCCCGGTTCAATTCCAGGATCGATGGTGACGAGGGAATCCTGAAGGTCAGACCACATGTTCATCATGATTTCCTTTGATTCAGGGATTACCGGTAAGTTCGGTGAAGTCCACGACCCTGACAGTCAGACGATAGTGCATGCGGTGATCGACGATAGTGATTGTGCGCGGCACTTCACGGCCCCCTGGCGACAAGGCTTCGAAATATCCGAAGTCAGCCCGATAAATTGGTCCCCCTCCCTGAGTCAGCATATAGGCAAGCAAGCGGCCGGTTTCAGGCTGGAAGTGAAATTCTTCCCAAAGCCCAGGCTTAACTTCCTGTGCCAGACCTAGGTCCCCGGTCTGATACCGGACCAGGCGCGCCTGAGGTGGTGGCGACCGAAAATAAAGGACGGAGATATCTCGGGCCGCTCCCTCCAAAAGCCACGCAGGTCGAAGCGAAACCGGATTTTTGACAACCTGGGGCTTCTCCCCTTTAACTTGCTGGAGTTCAAAGACAGTGCCGCCCATGTCACCTTTGGCTAAAAGCCTGAAGCTCTCAGGTTCATAGACGCGAAGATAACCTTCCAGGACAAACTGCCGGCCGGCAGCCTCGAGAATGCACCGATGGCTGGCCTGGAAGGAACGGGGATAAAGCCTTTCCAGCTTCTGGCGCAGCCCTTGGGATAGGACCGGGTCATCCAGTGGGCGGCCAGGCTGTCTGGACACTGAACAGCCCGCAGACACCAACTGGAATAAGAGCATAATAACAAGAAAGGCCCGGATCATGGTGCAGCCAATCCATCCGGAATCGGGGGGGGCTCGGGACTATTGGTGTTGAATACTTCCGGGGGTATCGCCAGGTTCCGCCGGTCGTTGATAAAAGTGGCCACCGTGTAATCTGGCCCTGGTTCCCGGAGAATGATCTGCTTGATCCCGGATTCATCCCGGTTCATAACCAGCTCAATGGCTGTCAGGTGTTTTCTGAACCCCTCGTTCCTGGGGGTCAGGATCACTTTGGTGGTTTCCCCCTTTTCCGCCGAAATTGCATAGATATCCTCTTTACCTCGCAGCCGCCCCTGCAGCCACAAAGTGATGTGGTCGATGATCAACAGCACCAGTTGCTGCTGGCTGGATTGGAGTTTTTGCCACTTGCCCTCCACCAGTTCATATTTAGCGACGGCCTTGTCGTTGACGATGAGGACGGACTGGAAGGGCTCGGTGATTTCAAACCGCATCTTTCCCGGGTTTTGGAAAATGCACCGCCCCTTGGCTACTGCCGGCCGGGTGAAAATTTCCAGGTGCTTTTCCTGAACAAAATCGGTGTAGAGTGATTGGATTTTGCCCAGCTTCTTTTCAATACGCTCCAGAAGCTGGGCCAGTTCCTCTGGGGAGAGCTTGTGCACGGGTTTCCTCACTGTGGCTGCTTCCTTGGCCAGACCTTTCCGACCGGGCTTTTCAGCCGCGCCCGCACTCGCGGTGTTTCCTAAAATTAGCCCAACCAGGCAAGCTATCAGGAACCAGATACGGATTACTTGCATTAAATTAGTTTTCCTTTTCAGGCAGGAATAAGGATTCATCAAGCCGCACAAAAGTAAAACCTTGATTACGCAGGGCCGGAATGATGGTATGAACGATGTCCACCAGGACTTGCGGATTGGCTCCCCCATCGTGCAGCAGGATTATACTGCCGTCCCGGCATCGGTGCGCCAGCCGGCGAATAACCGGTGCCGCTGCGCCAGCCCGCTGGTCCAGACCTCGAAGATCCCAACCCACGAACCGGAGGCCGATACGTTTCAGGGCTCCGAATAACTGTGGGTTGGTCAGGCCCATGGGGCTGCGGAAAAAACGGGGCGCAGTTCCCAAGACGTCCTTGAACACCTGCTGAGCCCGCTGAATTTCCCGATCTAATCTATCGCCCCATAAAAAGTTGGTCCACCAGGCATGGCGGTAGGTGTGATTCCCCACCAGATGCCCTTTGTCGGCTATGGACTGCACCAAGGCGCGGTGCCTTTCCGCCTGCCGGCCGATCAAGAAAAATGCCGCCTTGACCCGGTGTTGCTCCAAAACTTCCAGCAATCGGGGAGTGCTGGCGGGATCCGGTCCGTCATCAAATGTGAGGCTTACGCGCCTGCCGCCAGGCCTGCCGCGGCAGATAGCCGGTCCGAAAAGCCCCCAACTGCTAAATGTTACCCCCAAACCCACCAGCGCCAGGTACGCCGCGGCAAGTCCCCCCCAAAGCCACCACCGGAGGGGATCCGGGGCCAAGGCGCCGGTGGCCGTTGCAAGGACGACAACTGCGATGGTTGCCATCTGGAACCGGCTCATATCCTTACCAGGCACAAACTATGGAACCCCAGGGGCGACACCTGGTACATGAGGATATTCTTAAGAACCGGAGGAGGCTTTTTTTCAGGAATAACCCAGGGAGGAATCTTCCCGGTCCGGAGGATGTCCACCGCCAGGCCCAGACCCAGTGCCGGGGTGGTGGAAAATTCGCCCCATAAAGTCTTGTAAGAGATAACGCCAATCTCTTTCCTAATATCCTGGGAAATAAGCTGTAATATTGGTCGATATAGCGTCTCCAACTGGCTCGAGCAATTAGCCCCAAGGATAATGAGGTCGAGGTCCCCGAGGCAGACGCCCTTATCGGCAAGGGCATCCTTTACGAACTTTAGCTCCGCCTTTGGGTCAATAATCTGCCCCTGCCGCAATTCCAAGGGCTGCACTTTGATGGTATGCACACAGGGAAGAAGGCCTTTTGCAGGAGCCGCACTTCTGAGTCCCAGCACGAAAGCGGCCGCCCCTTCTCCGGGGCGGGGCCGGTGGTTGTGGCCGGTTCTTTCTATCTCCTGAAGATCAGGGGGGTCCTCTTTGCCCCAAAACCCGCACTCGACCCCGAGAAAGCCAAGAAAAGGCGTGAGTTCATCGACCCCGCAGACCAAAACATGCCCAGCCCGGCCGGTTTGCAGCAACACTGCGGCCTGCCACAGGGCCAATTCGAAGGATATCGGTCCCTGGGTAAGGGTATGGTTTTCGCCTTTGAGGCCGAAATTAATCGCCACCTGGGAAGCCAGGGAATTGTGAACCGAGTTGGCGAACCGGGTCGGCTTGGGCTCCCGCTCCTCAAGGCGCACCAGGTTTTCCAGGAAAAGCAAGGTCTCTCCCAGTTCGCCAAACCCGGTCCCCAGGCACACCGCAGCTTGATCCTGAGCCGATGGGGAGAGCGGGAATTCCTCCAGAGCCTTATGTGCGGCCAGCAGCACCATCTTCTGAGCTCGCCCCACCTTTCTATAAACCCTCGAGGGAATCACTCCCTTGCCCAGGGATGGGGGGCACAGGTGGGCATAGACCGCTCCTCCCCCCATCTCAGCCGGCAACGGCAACAGTTCCATTCTATCAGGGCGAATGGAGCCGCAGCCCAGGATGGCCAGCGCGTCGCGGTCAGGGTCGGTCATCTTGCACGGCTCCATTCCTTCCAAAGCCCACCTGGCCGATAACCAAGGAGGAGCAGGCTCCCCCGAAGCCCAGAGAGTTATTGAGCGCGGTTTTGACTGTGGCGCTCACGGGGGCAAGCAGCGGTTTGATGGGGATCTTCGGGTCGGGGTGGAGCAGTCCTAGAGTTCCTGGCACCCTTTGATTCTGCATGGCTAAAATGCACACCACGGTCTCGATGGCCCCGGCGGCGCCCAGGGTGTGTCCGAAAAAGCGCTTGGTAGATGAGATGGGGGGGGGCGCCTCACCAAACAGGCGGCTCAAGGCCCGTCCTTCGGCCAGGTCGTTGTCGATGGTGCCGGTGCCATGGGCATTGATATAATCCACGTCGGCCGGGGTGAGCCCGGCGCGCTGCAAGGCCAAGGCCATAGCCTGGTAGATTCCGGCACCATCAGGGGTGGGTGCAGTAGGATGATGAGCCTCACAAGTATGGGCGAATCCACCTATTTCAGCCAGCATGGGCGCCTTCCTTGCCAAGGCCGTTTCTTCCCTTTCCAAGACCAGGACCGCAGCTCCTTCCCCCAGGCTCATGCCGGTGCGTCCGGCATCGAAAGGACGACAGCCATCAAGGGCAATTATCAGCAAGGAGGCGAAACCATTCAAAGTGAGCCTGGTTAAAGAGTCCACTCCTCCAGCCAGCATGATTTCGGCTTCACCAGCTTTAAGGACGTCACAGGCAGTGGCAATAGCCATAAGTCCCGAACTGCAAGCGGTGGATTGAGTAGCACGGAAGCCATTGAGCCCCAGAAGTTCCGCGGTGGCATTGGCTGGGTGGCAACATTCGTGGTGCGGCAGCAGGGACCCTTCAACGAAACCTTCCCGGACTAGTCTCAAGAAGAAAGACTCGGTGTCCAGCATCCCGCCAGTGGTGCCACCCAGAACCAGGCCGATGCTTTTCCTGATGGTGGCAGGAACCTTGTCTAACCCGGCATCCAAAAAGGCCATACTGGCGGCGTAGGCCGCAAGATGGTCGCTGCGGGAGCCCCGGCTCAGGCCGCTGGACTGAGCTGGATCACCCTGGACCTGGCCCACCGGGAAATGTCCGCAACGGGGGGAGGCGAACAGGGTCAAGGGTCCAAGGCCGCTATAACCTGCTTCCATAGCTTGCCAGATCGCGGTCGGCGTCCAGCCCAGGGCGGAGACAACACCCATGCCGGTGACGATGATGCGGGAGGACATTATTTCCCCTGTTTTTCAAGGATAAACCGGGCCAGCGTATTGACGGAAGCAAAAGCCTGCCGTCCTACTTCGATATCGGTGATCTTAATTCCGTAGTCTTTTTCAACCAGTACCACTAATTCAAGAGCATCCAAAGAATCTAACCCCAAGCCTTCACCAAAAAGAGGCGCAGCCTCGTCAATGTCTTCTGGGGAGACATCTTCCAAATTCAGAATATCAACAATTTTTACCTTTAAATCGCTTATAAGTTGATGCATTGAGTGCCTTTTAAATTACTGGAGAACAGCGAATAATTGAAAGAATCTCCTTTATGCCGGAAGCCGGAGGAGAAGCCAGATCAAGGCGCCCGGGCCTTCCCTGCCTCAATAAGCCTATCAGGCTATCTGGGACTTTCCAGGATTCAATGGAGTCAGTTCCATCGGCATCAGAAGTGATAGCGACCCTGGCCAGGGCGGGGTGTTCGCACGCTTGCGCATGGCCATGGCGCTCCAGTAGAAAAGCGTAAGCGTATTCTGTCAGGGCTTTCCCCGCTGGATCTATGTTCCTGGCTATCATCTCAGCATGCTGGGGCAAGACGTCTGCCATTATACAAACGCACTTCTGGCATTCGCCGGCTTCCAACAACTTGACGCTCTCCCAAAGGGCCAATAATCCGCTGTCTGCGCCGGCCATAAAGCAGTAACTGGCCCCTCCCAGGCGGTGGCGGATCGCGACTTCGCCCAGGGCAATGGTGGGCAGGGTGTAGGCGAACATGGTAGGTGAAGGGCCATCCCCCTGAAAGATTCCCCGATAGAAATCCAGGTCCGCCCCATAGCACCCAGCCATAGTGCCCATAACCATCGTCGTGTCTAATCGCAGATCCTGTTTTCCGAGCAAGGGGAGACCCAACATTTCCACCGCGACACTTACATACTTCGACAGAAGATCCATGCGCCCAAACCGATCGTGCGCACTTCCGGAAACCATCCGCCATCGCAGTGCCTGTGCCAGCTGGCCCTGAGACTGGTCCCACCGGTGTGACCCTTCCTTGCCACCCCAACCGGTGGCATCAATATAGCCGAACAAGGAAATGACCATTGATGAACTCATAGCGAAGGCAAGGCGCTTAGGGACAAGGCCACGTTAATGCCACCGAAGCCGCTTTTAATGGTAAGGGCATGGGTCAAGGGGGTTCGGTGGAGGTGAGTTGCCACGGGCTGAATGAGAATGTCTGCCCCTGGGTGTTCCAGGCCAAGGGAGGCGGGAACGGTCTTGCGCCTCAACGCTACAACCGTCAGAGCGGCCTCGATTATACCTGCAGCACCCAGGGTATGTCCGAAATATCCTTTCATGGAACTTACTGGCGGCGGGGATTCGCCAAAGACTTGGTGAATCGCCCTGGCCTCCATGGCGTCATTATAAATGGTGCCGGTGCCGTGAGCGTTGAGGTAATGCACTTCGTCCACTTCTAAGCCGGCCATAGCCATGGTCTGACGCAGGGCCTGGATCAAACCGTTGGCGGTGGGCGAAGGGGCGGTAATATGCCGGGCGTCATTAGCAACTCCCCAACCGCTGATCAAAGCCAATTCCTTTTGAGGGAAAGCTCCCCGGGGCGATAGGACTACCGCGCCGGCACCTTCACCCAGGGAAAGGCCGTTTCGCTTTTCGTCATATGGGCGGCATGGTTCAGGGGCCAGAGCGCCAACGCTGCTAAAACCGGAGAGGACAAAATCCGACAGAACGTCTACTCCCACAGCCACTACCGCTTCCGCGCCCCCCCTTTGGACCAGGCGAACCGCATGGATCATTGCCAGGAGTCCGGTAGCACACGCCCCTGAGACTGCCAGCACCGGGCCCTCAAGCTTCAGGTCTCGAGCCAGTTCAAGGGCCAGAAGGTAAGGATTGTAGAGTCCTTTGGCGGGACCTTCCCGATTCTGGACCTGGCGTTCAAACTCCGGGAGATCCCCCTTGGTCGTGGCCAACACCAGGCCCACGTGGCGAGGGGTGGTGCTTCTCTGTTCCCCAAATGCTGATTTCAAGGCTCCATGGGCCGCGCGTCTGGCTATATCGTAAGCTAAGGAGAAACCTCTTTCCCCCGCCTCGTCCCGAAATTGGGCCAGTAAAGACCCGGGGATCTCCGCGGCCATATCGGACCGGTATCTACCGTGGTCGAAGCGCTTAAGCGGCCGGATACCGCAAGTATATGCCATCATTTCGCCCCAAACCGCATCCGGGCCTATCCCCAGGGCATTTATCAGGTCCAGACCTATGATTGCGCAAGGTTCAGCCATCGGACACCAGCATGTGGTCTTTCCAGCGCTCGTAGAATGACCTCATATAGTCGGGCATGGTAAGAAGCAGGTTAAATTCCTGGTCCAGAAAGGCCTGGATAGTCCTGCCGGCAGCCAGGATGGCGCCATCGGAGGCTCGGCTCACCTCAAAATAATAGAAAATCTTGGCGCTTTCCAGTTCATAGAGCCTGGTGGTGACGATTAATTCATCGCCAAACCTGGCTGGCTCAAAATGGTCGCAGGAGGCGTGAACCACGGGAACCAAGAGCTCGGCTTTGAGCAGGTCCAAATAACCGATGCCGTAGCGCTCCCCAAAGCCACAACGGCCATCTTCAAAATATTTGAGGAAATGCCCGTGCCAAACAATGCGTAGAGAATCCACTTCATTGAATCTAACCCGGACTGGAACCTGGTGTTCCAGGTATCTACCTTTGGGTCTGCGGCCTCGTCTAAGCCTCATTGGGGCCGCCCTCGACGAAAAACTTTAGACACCCTTTGGCTATTAAAGTTCCGTCCTGAAAAATGGAACCGTCAGCCATAATAAAGGGACGCAATTGTCGCGTGATCTCCACGAGAATTGCGAGGCGCCGACCCAAATTCACCGGCGCCAACACCGTAAGTCCTTCCACGCCAACCAGCATCCCTTTAGGAGGCAGGTCTCCCTGAGACGCCGCCGCCAAACCCTGAATGGCAGCCACAGCCTGAGCCATGGCTTCGATAAGTGCGCCTGCCAGAACCTGGCCCTCTGACACTCCATAATCATCAGGCTGAAAAATCTTTTCCGCCAACAGGCGGCCAGTGCCGGCCTCAAGAATGCTATCCAGCATCAGCATGGGCGGCCGATGTGGCAGAAGTTCTTCCAGTTGAAAGTTCAAATCTTTCAATCCCCTTAGTTTCGCAGCATATACTCCCAGAGCGGACCTTTCAATCCTCGCTGCCGCATCCGTTTCAAGATTCTGCTGATGTCTTCATACTTAGACGGAAAGAGCCAGTTAGTCAAACCTTCGGTCTCGCGGCGCAACATTTCCCAAATGGCCTCGCGTGCAAATCCCTCTGGATTGTAAAATATGGGAGCAAAGTAATCGCTATCCACCTGAACCTGATTTTCATTCAAGGCCTGCAAGTATACGTCTGTACCGGGGTAAATCCGCACCCC
>JAUSOZ010000204.1 GCA_030655955.1 Deltaproteobacteria bacterium | reverse complement strand
TTCCAGTACCTTCATCGCCCGCCTCGCCGCGGATTCCGGAATCAGCTTCATCTGGCCACCTCTCGGCGCCATTATCCGAAATCCGCTAAAGCGGACAAATCATGTGCTATGAATTGCGGTCATATCATTTGCTATCGACATAAAAAAAACCGCCCGCCTCAAGGAGGCGGGGTTACTCTATGAAATTAAATCCGGCAGCGTTCCACTTTTCCATGAAGTCACTCAGAGGAAAATTTTAGGGGGGCTAAACTCTACGGATCGGCGGCCTATGAACCCTTAGCGGCGTCATGTTGAAGGTGGGGCATTGGTGGGACAATTTTTCTAAAATCAAATAAAAAAGGGGTAGCAATTTAGCTAACCCCTTTAAATTCTTGGTGGAGCTGAGGGGATTTGAACCCCTGACCCCTTGAATGCCATTCAAGTGCTCTTCCAGCTGAGCTACAGCCCCACGTGCAGATAATTAGTTAACAAAAGCGTGGCGGCCTGTCAAGTCTTTACGCCGCAAATTTCTGTTGCCGCCGATGAGATTTGGCGCATCTCTCCCTGATCCCGGCGGGCCGGGAGGGTGCGGCGCCGTCATCAACTGTGCAAGTATACCATTTTTAACTGAAGTTCTGGTATAATGGCAACCGAGGCGGACCGCGTCAGGGCCGGGTGGCAGGCAACCCGGCGGCGAGGATGGACAGGGCGCGCCGTTAGCCGCCGGAAAGGACAGGGAACTCACCATAGCCTTGTGGCTGAAGCGAAATCGGCTCCTTGCAGGTCAGGCTCCGGCGCCACCGGCACTCCCGGCCCGGCGCCTTAAGGTGCTCCATCTCCTGGCGACCATGCCGGTGGGGGGGGCGGAAGACCTGGTGGCGGCCATAGTCCAGGGCCTCGACCCCCAGCGGTTCGCCGTCTCGGTGGCCACCCTCGGCCCGCCCGGCCCCGTGGGCCAGGAACTTCGGGCCCGGGGCTATGAGGTGGTCAGCCTGGGGCTGGATATAAAACGGACTTCTACCTGGCGGATCGCGGGCGCGGTGCGGCGCCGGCTCAAAACCGACCGACCAGACATCCTCCATACCCACCTCTATCATCCCAACCTCTATGGCCGCATAGGGGCGCTGGGGTTGGGGCTGGCCGGGGTGGTGGCGGCGGTGCACAATTCCTACACCCGGGTTAAGTTTCACCGCCGATTATGGAATTTTCTCCTGGGGTGGGCCACGGATCGGGTGCTGGTGGGGAGCGCCCAGGTGTGGCAGGATGTGCGCCGGTACGACGGGGTGCCGGCCTCCCGCCTGCTGCTGATGCCCTACGGCATTCCCCTGGCCGAACTCAACCCGCGTCTGAGCCGGCAGGAGGCCCGGGAGCGGTTAGGATTGTCAGGCGCGGACCTGGTCATGGGCGCGGTGGGCCGCCTGGAAGAGCAGAAAGGCCATGGATACCTGCTGGCGGCGCTGCCGGAACTGCAACGGCAGATTCCAGACCTGGTGGTGCTTTTAGTCGGAGAAGGCCGGGAGGAGGAGAAGCTTAAGCGCCAGGTCCGGGAGTTGAGGTTGGCGAGCACGGTGCGGTTTCTGGGCACCCGGCGGGATCTGCCCGAAATTTTTCGCGCCCTGGATCTCTTTGTGCATCCCTCCCTGTGGGAGGGTCTGCCCCTGGCGCTGTTAAAAGCCATGGGAGCGGGTCTGCCGGTGGTGGCCACCCGGGTGAGCGGCTCCCAGGAGGCGATCGAAGACGGGGTCAACGGCTGCCTGGTGGCCCCCGGCGACTCCGAGGCCCTGGCCCGGGCCATCCTGGAGTTGCATCGCCACCCGGAGGCGCGGCAGCGCCTGGGGGACGCAGCCCGCCGCACCGTAGTTGAGCGCTACTCCATAGAGGCCATGTTGCAAAAGCTGGAAGAGCTCTACCTGGACCTCTGGCGCCGGGGCAACCGCATTGAGGGCGGCTGGGCGCCGAAAAGTTTACGTGACTAAGGATAGGAAGCCTCCATGCCGGTTAAACCGTCCAAAAAATCTTTAGCCATCCTGCAAACCGAGGCCTCCCTGGGCTGGGGCGGGCAGGAGCGGCGCATCCTCGTGGAAGCCCTGGCCATGCGCCGGCGCGGCCACCGGACAGCTTTTGTCTGTGATCCCCGAGGGGAATTGTACCAGCGGGCCCGGCTGCATAATTTCCCGGTGACGCCCCTGGTCTTCGGCGGGAGGAAAAATCTGGGGGCCTGGATCGGGCTGCGGCGGCTCCTCAGCCGGGCAGCGGTGGACATCCTGAACACCCATAGCTCCCTGGATTCCTGGGTGGGGACCCTGGCCTGGCGGAGCTTGCGGAACCGGCCCTTGCTGGTGCGGACCCGGCATCTGTCCACCCTGGTCCGGGATAACCGGCCTACCCGGTGGCTCTATCAGACCCCGGCGGCCATCATCACCACCGGCAAGGTCACCAAGGATTTGCTCATAGAGCGTCTGGGGGTGCCGGCCCGCCGAATCTTTTCCATCCCCACCGGGGTAGAGCTGGCGGAGTTTGCGCCCCAGGAAAAAAGCCTGGAGTTGCTGGCGCAGTTACAGATACCCGCCGATGCCTTCATCTTCGGCAGCGTGGCGGTGCTGCGCTCCTGGAAGGGGCACCTCGATCTCCTGGAGGCCTTCCATGCGCTGCTCCAGCAAGGGGCCCGGGCCTATCTCCTCCTGGTGGGGGAGGGTCCGTACCGGGTGGTGATCGAAGAGAAAATCGCCCAGTTAGGGGTGCAGCACCGGGTGCGTCTGGCGGGGTTTCGGGACCAGGTGGCGCCGTGGTTTGCCCTGATGGACGTCAAGGTCCTGGCGTCTTATGCCAACGAAGGGGTGCCCCAGTCCCTGCTCCAGGCCCTGGCTATGGCCCGGCCGGTGGTGTCCACCGACGTGGGCGGCATTCCAGAGGTGATCCTCGATGCGGAAACCGGCCTGCTGGTGCCCCCCCGGGATACCCGGTCCCTGGCCCAGGCCATGGGCCGGCTGATGGCCGAACCGGATTACCGCCGGGACTTGGGGCGCCGGGGGCGAGAGATGGTGGTTGAGAAGTTTTCCATGGAACAGATGGCCGCCGAGATTGAGGCGGTGTATGAGGTGTTGCGCCTGAGGCGGGAAGGGGAGGGTAGGGGATGAACTGCTTCCAGGACGCCCTCTACGGTCACGGTTGGCGCTTCACGACCCGGCCCCGAGAATCCGAAGCCGTCTCGCCCCGGTCATGAATTTCTCCCTGGCTTATCACTGGTTCTTCCTGGCCATCGGGGCGCTGCTGGCGCTCTGGGGGGCATCCTTGCTGGGGGTGCGCCTCTGGACCAGGCATCAGGTCGTCCGGGACCTGTTGCGGCAGGAGGGGGACCCGGACGGGGTCATGATTACCCTGCCGGACGCCCGCGCCGAAGACCGGGCCGCCCTGGCGATCATCCGCAGTTACCGCCGTCACTACCTGCTCAAATGGTTGCCGGGCACCGCCATTTCCTTCAAGGCTATCAACGAGATGTCCCTGGAGTTGATCAAGGAGATCGCCGGGGCTTACTATCCCGACGACGACCGGCCGGAGCTCAAGGCCTCCCTGGCGGGCTTGGTGGCGCTCCATAACCGGGTGGGCGCCCGGCTGGCCGCCTGGCTGGACACCATGCCCATGCGGCCCTTTAAGGATGTGGAGTTGGCCACGGTGGTGCGCTATCACGGGATGTATCAAAGCGTCAAGAACCATTGGGGCTATGCCTTCATCAAGCGCCATCATCTGGACAAAGCGGTGCGGTGGGGCTGGACCACCATTAATTATGCCAATCCCTGGTATTGGGGCCGCTACGCGGCCTATCACGGCGGCAAGGAAGTGGCGGCCCGGCTCCTCATGGCCCGGATTGCCGACCTGGTGGGCGAGGAGGCGGTGCGGCTCTATGGCCGGCGTCAGCCGCCTCCGGTCCAGCGGCAAGGACGGACCGCAGCCGGGGCGGAACCGGCCATCGTGTCCTCCGAGATTCAACCGTGACCGCGTCGGCAGGGGCGCCGGAAAACCGCAGGCAAGGTAGAATTATGGCTTATATTGGAGACTGGCTGGTGCGGAACCTGGCCGCCCTGTGGTACCGTCTGGATCGGCGGCACCGGCGGATCACCCTGGCCAACCTGGAGTTTGCCTACGGCGCAGCCCTCAGCCCCGGGGAGCGAGAGCGCCTGGCCCGGCGGGTCTTCTGCCATTTCGTGCGTTTTGCCTGGGAAATGCTCGAAATGCTCCTGGCTCCGCTGGCGGTTATCCGCCGGAAGGTGATCATCCTGGGGGAGGAGCATATGGAGGCCGCCCTGGCCCAGGGGCGGGGCGCGATCGCTATCGCCGCCCATGCCGGTAACTGGGAGTACACCGTCATGGGCTACGGACTGCAATGCCGACCCGGGGTGGTGGTGGGCCGGGAGTTGGACAACCCGTGGGCAGCCCGGCTGGCCCGGTATCTCCGGCAGCGGGGCGGCAACTACATGGTGGGTAAACAGAGAGGCATGAAGGGGATTATGGGACACCTGCGGGCCAACCGCCCGGTGGGGATTGTCATCGACCAGAACACCACCACCGCGGGAGGTCTCCTGGTTAACTTTTTCGGCCACCCGGCCCGCACCACCCCGGTGGCGGCGCTCCTGGCCCGGCGGGGGGTGCCGGTTCTCCCCACCCTGTCCCGGCGTCTGGCGGATGGGCGCCACCTCATGGTGATCTTGCCGCCGTTGCCCCGGATAAAAACCTCCGACGCCCAGGCTGACATCCAGCGCCACCTGGAACTCCAGAGCCGTGTTATCGAGGCCTGGGTCCGGACCTGCCCGGAACAGTGGCTCTGGCTCCACCGGCGCTGGAAAAACCAGTTTCCGGAGATTTATGAAGAGAGCTATCAGCTATCAGCTGTCAGCGGTCAGCAAAAGGCAGGAAGATCGAAGACCAGAGACGGTAAACGGTAAACGGTAAACGGGGAAACAATAGCTCTCGGGGGGAGAAAATGACCAAAGTTGACGAAACCTTCCTAGCGGCATTCAAGGAGCGGGTGGCCGCCCAGGAGATCAGCCGGTTTTGGGAGTTGGAACTGGAAGAGGTGGGGCCCGGGCGGGCGAGGGTGAGCATGGTCTGCCGGCCCAAGATGGCCAATATCCTGGGGATGGTCCACGGTTCGGCCATCTTCGCCCTGGTGGACGAGGCCTTTCAGGCGGCGGTGAACGGCTACGGTACGGTGGCGGTGGCCCTCAACATGAACCTCACCTTCCACGCCGCGGCCAAGATGGGGGAGCGCCTCACCGCCGCGACCCGTGAGCTCCACGCCGGCCGGCGCACCGCCACCTACTTCATCGAGGTGACCGACCCGAAGGGAACTCTCATCGCCTCCTGCCAGGCCCTGGCCTACCGCAAGGACACGCCGTTGGAGTTTGGTCAGGTGTGAAGGATTTCATACCGAGTTGTGTGCAAAAGGAACGCCGTAAATGGAGGGGTGCACCTGTGTGTGCGCTCAATCAAGGGCGGACACATAGGTCCGCCCCTACAGAAAAATTACGGTTTGCACTCCTCGGCCATCCTGGCCTGGAGGACTTTGAGCAGGTCTTGAAACGAACCTCCCTGAATGATGCGGGCGAACTGGCCCCGGTAGTTGTCCGCCAGGCTGACCCCTTCGATCAGCAGGTCGTAAATCTTCCAGCCCTGGGGTTCCTTGAGCATCCGAAAGCTGACGGGAATCTTGTCGTTGGGGCGCAGAATGATGATGGGCACCTCGGCGTGGTCAGATTTGAGGATTTCCGGCTGGTAGGTCACCCCGGCCTTGGTGAATCCGTCCAGGCGGCAGGCAAAGGAGGCCTTCAAGAGGCCGCTGAAATTCTTCACGAACTCGTTTTGCTGGCCCTGGTTCAGGGTATCCCAGGTTTCTCCCAGAGACCGTTGGGCCATTTCCCGGTAATCGAAATGGCGGGCCGCGGCCTGCTCCACCAGGTCGATTTTCCGGGCCCGCTGGTCCGGCGCCTGGAGGGCCGGATTGTCGAGAATGGCCTGCACTTCGTTAATCAGGCTTTTTATATCATCCGCGGGGCCGGCGGCCAGGGCCGCGGACCCTCCCATAATGAGGCTTAAGGCCAGGGTCAGGATGAAAACTCGCAACCCATAGCTTCCCCGTTCCTCGTTTTTAGTCATACGTTGTTCCTCTCTCTTCCAGGCACCCGGGCCGGCTGCCTCAGCGTAACCGAACTCCTCACGGCGGCTTCAGGAGGGCCCCGGTCCTGCCATTCCCCGAGACCTCCTACCAGGTTGCACTCATAGAAGCAAGAAAAGCTCACGGTCTGTAGGGGCGCACCCGCGTGTGCGCCC
>JAUSOZ010000203.1 GCA_030655955.1 Deltaproteobacteria bacterium | reverse complement strand
TTCCAGTACCTTCATCGCCCGCCTCGCCGCGGATTCCGGAATCAGCTTCATCTGGCCACCTCTCGGCGCCATTATCCGAAATCCGCTAAAGCGGACAAATCATGTGCTATGAATTGCGGTCATATCATTTGCTATCGACATTAAATTTACACGTGGTGTCAACCAGTTGCTGGAATTTATCGGTTTTGGGTGCCATTCTGGGTAGCTAGCCCGCCTTGGCCCATGTTAATCTTTTGCTTCAATCACCACGGTATTTACTCTGCCTATTTGGGAGGTACAGGCGTGGCAGCAAAGAGCCTGTTGATCGTGCAGCACCTGGATTGGGAGGGCCCCGGACAACACCTGTTGGCGGCCCTTTCCGAGGGCGGGATAACCTACGAGGTGGTGGAGGCCTGGCAGGAGCCCGTGCCCGCCTTGGCCCCCTTTGGCGGCATGATTGTCTTGGGAGGGTCTCCCAACGTGGATGAAGAGAAGGAGTTCCCCTACCTCATCGGCCTGAAGGCCCGGATCCGGGAAGGGCTGGCGGCGGGAAAGGCCTATCTGGGATTTTGCCTGGGACACCAGTTGCTGGCCCATGTGCTGGGGTGCCGGGTCGGCCCCCTGCCCCAAAAATCCGTAGGCTTCATCACCGGGGAGTTGACCCCCGCGGGGATGGCGCACCCGGTTTTTCAGGGGTTGCCATCTCCACTCAACCTGTTCAAATGGCACAGCCAGGGGGTGCTGCCGCCGCTGCCGGCCGGGGTCAGCCTTCTGGCCAGATCGGCGGCGGCGCCGGTGGAGGCCCTGGGGCTGGATGACAACCCCCGGGTGGTGGGGCTGCAGTTCGACAACCACGCCGCGGCCCGGGATGTGGCCGCCTGGCTGAAGCACGACGGCGACTGGGCCCTTAAGGGCTCAGGGGCCGACCCCGCCGCCATGACGGCTCACGCCCTGACCCAGGAGGTGGCCATGGGGCGGGAGTTCCGCCTGTTTATGGCAAATTTCTTGCGGCTGCTTTAAGGCTTATCATTTGTCGGCCTATGGCCATCCAGATTTGCCCCCTTGGGGGCAAAAGGGTCATACCGAGTTCGGACTGAAATGGAACCAACCAATCAGATAACCTATTGATATCGCCGGTAGGGGTGGGTTTCAAACCCGCCCCTACAAGACAAACATGGTATAGGGGGCGCTTCCGAATAGATTTCCAGTGCTTGAACGCCTGGCATGAAAATTGAAGTAAAGCTTAATAAACATCTGCGGGAGTGCCATGAAGCGAAACAAGCGCACCATCACCATGGGCCACAAAGACTTGACCCCCTTGACCGAGCATATCCTGGCCCAAATGGGTGATGAAGGGGTTGACATTCGTGAGCGGCTCAAGAATTTTTATCGCCGCCGGTTTCTTAAGAGCCTTCCAATTTTTCAGGAACATCTGGATAAAACCGCCTGAACCCCTGAATTGGGCTGAGAAACCGCAGCCTTGGCCGCGGGAAACTGCCAGGGTCTTCTAGAATCGAGAGCGTTGTCGTTAGTTTGGGTGTCGGGGGGAGCGAAGTCTAGGCTTCGGCCTTAGTCTGGTGGACTCTGGAATTCTCTCTTTTCGAGCCGCGGCGGGGTAACCTCGACCCGGGCGCCGGGAATTCAAGATATATCTGGGATGCAACGCTAGTTGAGACCTCTGCGAAAGTCTGTAGCGCTATTCTTCCTCATGAAAATGTAGCGTAGGCGCCCTCGCCTGCGCCTAAAGTGACTATGGACAGCCGAGGGCGGCTATCCTACATGAGACGTTCGCAGAGGTCTCTAGTTGATTTTCCCCCGCCCGCCACCGGGCCGGATAGACCGGAATCCGCCTCCTCACCATTTTGCGTTCGACCAAGGGGCGTGATTTCCTGAGAAAAAACGCCAATTATTTCCCGGATGCATACCTTTGCTTGACGCTCAGGGCGCTGGTGATTATAGTGGGTTTAGCGCGAATTGGGGCGGGAGAAAACTCATGGCTTGGGCATATCTGATATTGGCACTGGGGATATTGACGTCGGGCTGCGGCGAGCAGATTATGTACCAGCGCTTCGACAAAGGCATGTGGTCGACCTACATGCGCCTGAATGACGTGAAGCTTGGCATGTCCAAGACGGAAGTGCTGGGAATCATGGGACCCCCCGGGACCACGGAATCAGGCGATTACCGCGGCGGCCACTATACCGTCCTTTTCTACCTGACTCACAGCATGGACTTCGACGAGAGCAACACCGTCCGGGGCGGCTACACCCCCCTGGTATTCAAAAGTAACCGCCTGGTCGGCATCGGCAAACGGGATTACCGGCATGCGGTTGACCGCCCGGAAGCAGAAAGCATGCCCGCCGGCAGCCTGCCCTGGAGTCGAACCCAATGACCGGGGGCGGAAAACCCGGCCGTCAAAACCGCCTCTGATTCAGGCCCTCAGAACATCCCGGCCTGGTCCGGTCATTGCCCTCCGCCTGGCGCATGCGCTTCCTTTCGACTGATGCTTTAGAGGCGTGGTAGCGTCGCATACCAATCTGGGCTCAAAAAATTAATTTCCCTTCGTAGGGTTCGTCTTACGCACCAAAGATGGCGCCTGAGACGCGCCCTACGGATTTTTGTGCCTTGGAAAACCATTGCGGACCAGAAAATACTTCTCTGAGAGCAACCTGAGACCTCTGCGAGAGTCTCTATGGCTATCCTCCCTCATCAAAATGTAGCGTAGGCGCCCTCGCCTGCGCCTAAATAGAGTATGGACAGCCGAGGGCGGCTATCCTACATGAGACTTTCGCAGAGGTCTCAACCTGGTATCAGCCGCTTGGCGGCCCGGATTGTTCGCCGGCCAGTTGGCCGCAGGCGGCGTTGATCTCCTGCCCCCGGCTCTCCCTGATAAACACCGTATAATTGGCTTGCCGCAAAATATCCTGGAATTCCAGTGTGCGCGCCGCCGGCGGCGGCTCATAGGGCAGAAGTGGGTGGCGGTTGAAGGGAATCAGGTTGATTTTGGCCCGAAAGCCCCGGAGCAGCCGGGCCAGTTGCCGGGCCTGGTCCAAGGCGTCATTGATACCGTGCAGGAGCACGTAGGCAAAGGTGATGCGCCGGTGATGCGGCAGGGGGAAGGCCCGGCAGGCGGCCAGCAGCTCTTGGAGCGGATAGCGCCGGTTGATGGGCATGATCCGGTTCCGGGTCTCGTCATCCGGGGCATTCAGGGAGACGGTGAGGTTGGCCCGGGCCTCAAGACCCAGCCGCGGGATGAACGGGGCCAACCCGGCGGTGGAGACCGTGAGCCGCCGGGAGGCGAAGTTCAGCCCCCAGGGGGCGGTGATGGTGGTAAGGGCCCGCACCAGGGCGGGGAAATTGGCCAGCGGCTCCCCCATGCCCATAAAGACCAGGTTGGTGAGGGGCAGCCCGTCAGACAGTTCCCGGCGCACCGCCAGGACTTGGTTGACGATCTCGCTGGCCGTCAGGTTGCGGATCAGGCCCTGCCGGGCCGTCAGACAAAACCGGCATCCCTGGGCGCACCCTGCCTGGGTGGACAGGCACAGGGTATAGTGGCCCTCTTCCGGGATCAGCACCGCTTCGATCCGGTTGCCGTCTTCCAGGGCGAACAGGAATTTGCGGCAGCCGTCCGCCGCCACCTGCACCTGGGCCACTTCAAGACTGCTGATCCGGGCCCGTGCGGACAACTCGTCCTTGAACGGCCGGGCGAGGTCGGTCATGTCCTCGAAGGCGCCGGCGCCTTTGTAGAGCCACTTGACCAGTTGCCGGGCCCGGAAGGCCGGCTGGCCCCAGGCGGCCAAAATCTGCTCCAGTTCGGGGAGAGTGAAGTTTTTGAGATCAACGGGGTGAGTCATGGAAGACATGGCGCCGCGGGTAGATGGGGCTGTCTCTCTTTCCGGTTGAGGGCAGCGCCCCTCTCCCGGCCGGCTGGTGAACACGAAGGATTATCGCCAGACAAACGCTTACACGCCCCGGGACCGTTCCAGGGCCTCGGCCCGGGATTTGCAAGCGATGCACATGGTGGTCACCGGACGGGCTTTGAGGCGCTTTTCGCTGATCTCGCCGCCGCAGAGGTCGCAGTAACCGTAGGTGCCGGCATCGATCCGGTCCAGGGCTTCCCTGATCTTGCTGATCAATCTCCGTTCCCGGTCTCGGATCCGCAGGGTGAAATTCCGTTCCGTCTCCAGGGTGGCCCGGTCGGCGGGGTCCGGGAAGGGAACGGTGACGCCGGTCATGTCACTGCGCGTCTTGTCGGCTTCTCCTAAGATTTCTTCCAGGCGCTCTTGCAAAAGGGTGCGGAATTTTTCCAGTCGTTCAGGTTCCATTACTCAACTCCGGCCTACGCAAAATATTTTCCGAGGCTGCTGCGTCCCGGTGGTATTCACCGCTGGCGCCCCCGCTCTTTTCCATGAGCATCAACCCGGTAATCCTCAACCCCCGGTCCACCGCCTTGCACATGTCGTATACCGTCAGTGCGGCCACTGCCGCGCCCGTCAGGGCCTCCATTTCCACCCCGGTGCGGGCCCGGGTTCTTACCTTCACCCGGATGTCCACCGCCCACTCCCCGGGTTCCGGGATAAATTCCACCTCAATCCCGCTCAGGGGCAGGGGGTGGCACAGGGGGATGAGCTGGGCGGTATTCTTGGCGGCCATGATACCGGCCAGCCTCGCCGCGGCCCAAACGTCCCCTTTGGGGAGTTGACCGGCCAGGAGCAGGGGATAAACCTTCGGACCCACCACGACCCGGCAGGCAGCCGTGGCCCGGCGTAGGGTCTCGGGCTTGTCCCCGACGTCCACCATGTGCATCTGCCCATGCTCATCCAGATGGGTGAAGCTATTCATGGCCGGCCCGGTCCAACTGCCCCGGCTCCAGGCGGTCCAACTCCCTTAAGAGCGACAGCTGCTGGAAACTGAGGTTTTGCGGGGTGGTGACGATGAACTCGTTCACCTGATCACCCGGCGATTGCATCGGAGTCCCCGGCGCCCCGGCCCCGATAAACCGGCAAGACCAGCCGCCTTGGGTGCCCTGGGGAAGATCGACCCACTGATAGCCATCCAGCGTCGGGATGCGGATGGCGCAGCCCCGGGCGGCCTCGGCAAAAGAAACCTCGACCTTGCAGTGGATGTCGTTGCCCACCCGGGTGAAAAAATCATGCGGGGCCACATGGATAAACACTAACAGGTTACCCCGGGGGCCTTGCAGAAATCCTGCCCCACCCTCCCCCGTAATGCGGAAACGGGCGCCGTCCTGGGTGCCCGGAGGAATCCGCAGGTGGTATTCCTTGGGCTGGGAGCGCCAACCGGCGCCGCCGCAGTGCCGGCAGGGAACGGCGACGATCTTCCCCCGCCCCCGGCAGCCCTCGCACACCGGGCCGAATCTCAGCAGCCCCGGCCCTCCGAAGCGGCGGCCGCGGCCCTGGCACTCCGGACACTCCCGGTAGCCGGTGCCCGCCGCCAACCCGGTGCCGCCGCACGGCCGGCAGTTCGGATGCTGGTCCACCTGGATAACGCTCACCACGCCTTTGATGGCCGCCACCAGGGAAATTTCCAGGTCATAGCGAAAATCGGCCCCCGGCGACCATGACAGGGGTGAACCATCCTGGCAGATGCCGAAAAATTCTTCAAAAACCTCTTCTTTGCCGGTAAACCGCGGTTGCCGGTAATTGGCGGCGTTTCGCCGGGACCGGCCCTGAGCCCTGGCCTGGGCCCTGGCCGCCTGGATGCCCTCAAATGCCGCCGCGATCAGACGGAAGCGAGCCCCAGCTTCCGGATCATCCGGGTTGATGTCGGGGTGGTGCTGCCGCGCCAACTGACGGTAGCGCCGGCGCACTTCCTCCAGGGTGGAGTCAGGCTTCACCCCCAAGATCCGATAGTAATCCAGAACAGCCATAATTAACTGTCTTCGGGCGCCGCCTGTCCGGCTATAAGGCCGGCAACCAGGGCGGTTTTATCGTCATCGCCGGCGATCTCGAAGGCCCGCCGGGCAAAATGGAGCTTGCCCAGGTCCAGGGCCCGCTCGCCCAAATGCCGCCAGTCTTCCGGGGCCTGGTGACCGAGGCGTCCCAGCAGAAAAGCATCTCCCGTTTCCAGGGCGTAAGCCTTGAGTTTTTCCAGTTCGTCCGCCATGCCCCCTTTCTTAAAAAACTCCAGGGCATCTTCCCGCCAACCCAACTCCAGGAACTTGCGGCCATACTCCCGGCATAATTCGGGGCTCAACATCTTGTCGTTGAGCAGTTGCCTTTTCTTCAGGCAGTCGGGTATTCCTT
>JAUSOZ010000194.1 GCA_030655955.1 Deltaproteobacteria bacterium | reverse complement strand
GGCACGCCGACGGCTTTTACAGCATCGAGGACGCTATTTCCAAAAAGCGCCAGGTCTCCCGGGACACCTGGCTCTGCGAGATGTTGTGTTTCCAGCCGAGCCAAGAGGGTTTGATTTATAAGGAATTTGACATGACGCTGCACGTTATTTAGGGCATAACGCAGCGATACTGATTCCCCACAAGTAATATCCTTATATATCCCAACAACGTTGGGATGGTGGTGTAGTTTGGCCTTTTAACTAAGTAACGCTGAGGGGTTGTGCGACTGTTGCTTGGTGCAATTAATTGTATTTAGACAGTTTATGCGACAAGTAAATTGTACCGTGTAACTTTAACTACGCATTACATAATAAGTTGTGAAAGGCAGTAACGTTGTTAGGTGAGTTTGCTGCGTATAAATTATTGTATTATCGAATAGTTAAATAAGGGTAAGAAAAACAAAATAATAACGATGTGCGTAACTTATTAATATCACTACGCTACTGTTGTCGAAAAAAAAGTAAGTAGCTGGTTATATTGAGCATTTAGGCACACTGAGTGCATCTACTATTATCAACAATCAAACCATCCCACAAAAAGGGGGCCAACCTATAGCATAGAAAATCGGCTAAACAGCCAAACCAAAACCGGGCAAGGTGGCCAGGCAACGGAGGCCAGGAAAAAAAGCCAAAAACCGGACCTAAAGCCCAATCAGAGAGGGGACAGCAACCCTGGAGGGATGACAACCTCAAAAAAATTGCAAATAGAGCGCAAGATGGGCCAGCCCCACTGAGGCTCTCCCCGGAAACCAGATCAAATCTGGCAGTTGCGGGTAGGAATGGCGGTTACCGATAATCCGCCTGACTTTTGGATGCAAAGGAATCCTGGGTTTATGGATTGACCGACGAATCCTTGAGGTTTCGGACCTCACAAAAAACCGAGCGCACAGAGATCGGAAGGTGGGCGAAAGCGGTAGTCAGCCACGAAGTAGCCGAGCGAAAGCAGCCTGGGGGTGGTGGTGGACGGGACCTCAGGAAGGAAGGCGATGGCGGGGCGGCAAGCGACAGCGAACGCAATTAGCGGTCCGATAGGTAAGCGTGAAACCGATGGCCTTTAACTGAAGTGTTTGGCTCTGTTATCGGGGGTAGGACTTCTGGCGGAAATCCTATCCCTTAAAGAGCGCCAAGCTCTTATTACGAATGGAGGTAAGACGATGTCTGAGAAATTGCAAGACTACCCTTTTTACCCGGTCATTCAGGACGCCATGACAGCGTCGGCCGAGGCCTTTTATACCCACAAAAACCGGCTGGCCCTCAGGAAGGCACTGCAGGCGGCCATCGAGCTTAACCAACTGATCGAGGAATTGAACGACCTTAAAGCCAACACGCCTCCTGAGGTGTGGGCGGCGATGGAATAGGAGGCAAGACGATGATCACCGATTACGTCAAGGCCGGCTACCCGGCACTTTTGGTTCGGACCCATGAGCAGGAACGGTTCATCAGTTCCACGCTCCTCCAGCTCAACGGTCGCACCGCCTACACCTGGGACCTGGTGCGGGGTTATCGGGAACTGGGCAACGGGGACGATTGGCAGGAAGCCGACCCTTACGATCTCCCGAACCTTGCGGCACGGGGTAAAGAGAAGGCGGTCTGGTTTCTGCGCAACTATCACTTCCACCTGAAGGACCCGGTTATCATCCAGGCCCTGCAGAACAACTTCCCGGTCTACAAGACCAAGGGGATCAGCTTGGTCATCCTGGCCCCGGACGCTTCCCTGCCCGTTGACCTGGAGCGGGAGGTAGTGGTCCTGGACTTCCCCCTTCCCACCAGAGACGAGTTGCGGTCAATCCTGGCCGGTCTGGAAGAGAGCACCGAGATCAAGGCCGAGAACGAGGACGCGGTCCTTGATGCGGCCCAGGGGCTCACCTGGGAAGAGGCCGAGAACGCCATGGCGTTGGCCCTGGTCCGGGAGAAAATGTTCGACCCCAAAACGATCACCACGCTCAAGGCGCAGATGGTGGAGAAGTCGGCGGCTCTGGAGTTTAGCCAGTTCACCGAAACCTTCAAGACCCTGGGCGGCCTGGAGAACCTGAAAGAATGGACGCTGAACCGCTTCAAGGGCCGGCGCCCCGGGCTCCCCTTCCGCGGCATCATGCTCTTGGGTGTCCCGGGAACCGGCAAGAGTCACTTCGCAAAGGCCCTGGGAAATCAGGTGGGCTGGCCCTGCCTCTCCCTGAACATGGGAAAAGTGTTCGGCTCCCTGGTGGGCGAATCTGAGGCCAAGATGCGTGACGCCCTCAAGGTGGTGGATGCCATGGCGCCCTGTGTCCTCTTCCTGGATGAAATCGAGAAGGGGCTTGCAGGGGTCGGCGGCGGATCCACGGACGGCGGCACGACTCAACGGGTTGGCGGTTCCTTCCTTACCTGGCTAAACGATCACACCTCTGAGGTGTTCGTGATCGCCACCTGCAACGATTATAGTAAGCTCCCCCCGGAATACACCCGGATGGGCCGTTGGGACGCTATCTTCTTCGTGGACAATCCGAGCCCGAAGGAACGGCTGCTTATTCTGGGCATCTATAGTGAAGCCTTTGGGGTAAAGACCTCTCCCAAAAGCATCCCGGCCCCGGAGGACCTGGATGGTTACAGCGGTGCAGAGATCCGGCAGGTGGCCATCGAGGCCGCATACAACGGCGGGGACCTGGAGGCCGCTACCAGGTTCGTGATCCCCATCTCCCGGTCCCAAAAGGACCAGATGGACAAACTCCGGGAATGGGCCAAGGCACGTACCATCCCGGCCAGCCGGCCGGTCCTGCAGGAGGTCACGGGCAAAAGGAGGGTGCAGATATGATGGTCCTGGAGATCAGCGAAGAAACTCGGCAGATCATTGAAGCACCGGTTACGATAAGCCTCCCGAAATGGGTGTGGCTCATAATCACCGCCCGGGCGAAAGCCCTTCATGGCGGCGACATTGACACCTGTGTCCAGGAACTGCTTAACGTGGGGATCGCCTCTGAAATCAAGGTCATGGGCACAGTTGGCCCAGGGGAGAGGAATTAATGAGCCACTACTCAGAAGTGCAAATTGAGATCAGGGACGGGGCGGCTCTGGTGGCCGCCCTTGAGCGTCTTGGGTTCAAGGGCAAGATCGAAATCTATCAAGAAGCCCAACCTCTCCGCGGCTATAAAGGTGACCGGAGAGAACAGCAAGCGCACATCATTATCCGGCGGCAACATGTGGGCGATGCGGCCAATGATATCGGGTTCCAGCGTCAGTCGGACGGCAGCTATAAGGTCTGGATTTCCGATTTCGATCAATCCGTCACTGGCAACAACTATGGCACCGCTTGGCAGGGCCGGCTCAAGCAAGCCTACGGAGTTGAGAAAGCCAAGGCCGAGGCCAGGAAAAAGGGCTATCGGGTAACCGAGAAAAAACAGGACGACGGCCGGATCCGGCTCGTCTGCAGGAGGTAGCGATGTCTGAGATTATCATCGACTTTGATGAAACTGGCGAGGTCCACCTGGAGGGCAAGGGGTTCCAGGGGAAAAGCTGCGATGAGGCCATGGCCCATTTCGAGAAGTCCCTGGGCGTGGTGTCCAACCGGAAGAACAAACCGGAATATTATCAGGGGGTGCGTACCAATGCCGGACAGCGAGCTTGAAATCTTCTTTTCGGAAGATGGCGGCGCCTCTACGCTCTGGTGGACGGAAGAGACGGCGGAAATCCTTTCGACCCTGGGCCCCCCAGCCCCGGGCTTCGAGGAACTGAATCAGAATCCGTGGTGCGGGTAATCCCCCTATAAGTAAAACCCTCTTTTTTCTCCCCAACCCAGGACGGCGGCGCCCTGGTTTGGGATGGGAACGAGATGGACCGCAACAAGGCTGGGCCTGGCCCGGCCTAATCTTTTTTGGAGGCAAGACGATGACCCCTAAGAAAAGCGACAACGGTTTTGACGGCCTGGTGGCGATCCAGCTCTGCACGAAAAGCTGGCCCGGTATCGTGAACCTCACCCCGAAAGACCTGGGCCTGGAAGATAAAGAGGTTCCGGAGTTTTACCACCTGG
>JAUSOZ010000174.1 GCA_030655955.1 Deltaproteobacteria bacterium | reverse complement strand
GCCAGGGCCACCACCTGGGGGCTCTCGGGCAACAGCACCATGACAAAGCTGGCCATCAACAGGCACAGCTTGGTGCGGGGGTCGAGACGGCGCACCCAGTTAAGGCCCGGCGGGGCCTCGGAAAATTTATTTCCTTGCATCGAGGCTTAACTTTTCCGAAAATCAGAATCTAATTAGATATTCTATATTCTCATAAGGAAGGTGAAATGGTCAAATACGCAGTTCTGATCCTGATCTTAATAGACGTCGTCCTCAATGTCACCGGGCAGTTGTCTTTAAAATACGGCATGTCCAAGATCGGCAATTTTTCTCTCTCTCTGTCGACCCTGCCGCCCGTCTTTCTCAAAGCGGCCACCAATCTCCATGTGCTCTTCGGACTCCTGTGCTATGGCCTGGGGTTCATGGTCTGGCTCATCGTCTTGTCCAAGGCGGAAGTCAGCTACGCTTATCCCCTGATCAGCCTGGGCTACGTCTTTACCGCCATCCTGGCCCGGGTCTTGTTCGGCGAAGCGGTGGGCCTCATGCGTATATCGGGCATAGTCATTACCTGTTTGGGGGTGTTTATAATTGCCCGCAGTTAAGGTGGGACAGAGGGATTTACGGGACCAGGGGGGCGGGATAGCCCTGAGGCAAGCCGGCGGCCCCGGTTCCCGGCTCGCCGGGCAGGTGGCGCCGGTCTCGAAGGAGCATCGATAATCAGGCCGCCAGTCCCGGCGGCGCCCGGAAGGGGGCCATATCTAAGACGTAATAGTCAAGATTTGACCATTCACCTAGCCGTCAAAGCATAACAAAAAATAATTCTGGAAATTCCCCCCAAAAGTTCAATTTCGCTATTCAGATCATATCCGGATTTTTCGCTTATCTGAGGCTAATTGTCTAAGCTGGTAAGTGATTGTTACAAGCATCTGCCGCACAATTGCCCTTGACTTCGCACATAGGCGTCTTATACGGATATGAAACCGAATCCCCGCATCTTATGCGGATCAATCTCATTATTGTTAGAAGGCAAGAGGAACGAAGTGACGAAGTGAGGAAGGAACAGGGTTGAGAGAAGTTTTGGCAGCCACGTTAAAGGGGGAAGCCATGTTCACGTTTAGATCTGTACTGTTAAGTCTACTAACCACGGCGCTCGTTGCTGGTTTCGCATCTCCCGGATCGACTGGCGAAACTAGCCCAGGATTGGTCGGGGCGTGGATCGTGACAGTCAGTCGCCCGGCTGGTGTGGGAAAGAACCTTCTTACTTTTTCGTCGGATGGCACTTTCTTTCGAAGCGGGGATACGCATCCGTTACTCAGTGGCGCGCATGGTGCATGGAAACGGGTCGGCGATAGGGAGTTTGATGCCACCTATATCGCGTTTCGATTCGATGAAAACAGAAAGTGGATCGGAAGCACCAAGACCCGGATACACATTATCCCTGGCCCTGGAGACAACGAGTTCACGGGCGTGGCCAAAGTCAGCACACGCGACTTGCAGGATAAAGAGGTTAAGACGTCCGAAGTGCGTCTTCAGGGAAAACGTATCCAGGTTGAGCCGTTCTGACATCGCGCTTTACAGCGTCATGTTGGGTAAGGTGAGGCGTAGCGTTGCCTTCTAACCTGCGCATCGAGACGAACGCAAGCTTGCTACGTCCGCTCGCCACGGGCCGCTTATACGCGGCGTTCACCCTCTCCCTTCCTTTCGCTCCACCGCCACGGAATCCTCATGCTCCTCGACTGAGTAATCCCCGAATCAATAACTGCTCTCTATTCACCCTGATAAAATCCATTAAAGTTAATTGATATGGCTATCTTAACTCTATCTAAAACCCTATCGACAGGCAAAGTTTTAGTCCCAAGCGTCAGGTCTATTTTGATCTCGGTTTGATGATGGTCAGCTCAAATCTTGGTCATTACACCTTAGTCGAACGCATGCGCTCCATCCAGGAGCCCTTTGACTCCGCAGGCTTCTCGTCCTCCTCGTCCTCCTGGGGCTCCTGCCGCACCGGCTCATCCTCCGGTGATACCCAGGAAATGTTGGATTTATTAATTATCAAGACCCCTCCGTGGTTCCCCTCCGCGATGACATCAAACAGCACAACAAAAGGATCGCTGACCTTGGTGAAGATGTCGCTCACCCGCTGGACCACCTCTTCACCATGATATATGTTGATCTTCCCCTGGATCAGGGAGCCATCCACCATCTTGATGGTGATCTGGCGGGCATTAATCTTTCGGGTGATAACCTTGACACTCATGGGCGCCCTCATGGCGGCCAGGGCGTCACCTTCGCCCCTGCCCGCGGCTTAATTCGCAGTTATCCCCAGGTTGGTCCCCGGTGGCCTTGCCCGGCCTTGAAACGAGGGTTACCCCGCCCCACCACGCCTGACAAGAGATTTATCGGCAAGTTATGGTCTTTTCTTAAGGATGACGAGAATGATCCGGCGACGCCAGGCGGAAGGCTATAAGAGCGGCCGATCCTGAGAGGTGGTGGAGGGGCCTCGCCGCAGGCTGAATTGGGCGCAGAGGCTATTTTCGGTAGCCACAGGCTTTACCGTGAAAACCTAAATCCCCCTTTGCCAAAGAGGGACTTTAAGACCCCCCTTAGAAAAATGGGGGTAGGGGGGATTTTTATTCTCATATCAAGTCGCAGTCAAAAACTGCGCAATTCTAAAGTCACACCCGAGTGTCCGCCCTCAACCCAGGTCGGACACATGGGTCCGCCCCTACAGGAAAATTGCCGATTGACTGCGACTTGGTATCAGGGGTGAAACATTTGTGGTTTATGAACGTTTATCCCGCGCCGGCACAGGCTGGAAAGCCTGTGCCACCCCCTGGGGCGGGGCGGCTTATCCCGGACGGGAGGTCAGGTTGCCGACCTTTTTGGCCAGCAAGCCCCCGGCCAATTCCCGGGCCCGGGCCAGGGTCTCGGCCAGGTCAAAGGTCAGGAGGCGCCGGTCCTGGACCACGATCCGGCCGTGCACCAGGACCGTTTGGACATCGGCCCCGGTGGCGGCGTAAACCAGGTGGGAATAGGGGTCATAGAGGGGGGTGAGATGGGGCTGATCCAGGTCGATGACGATCAGGTCCCCTTTGAGGCCCGGGGCCAGGGTTCCCACCTCTTGTTCCAAGCCCAGAACCCGGGCGCCGCCACACGTGGCCAGCGACAGGGCGGTGGGCGCCGGCAGCACGGTGGGGTCCAGATAGTGCACCTTCTGGAGCTTGGCGGCGGTATCCATCTCCTGGATGAGGTCCAGGTTGTTGTTGGAGGCGCAGCCGTCCGTCCCCAGCCCCACCGGAACCCCCCGGCGCAGGAGGTCGGCTATCGGCGCGATTCCGGAAGCCAGCTTCATGTTGGACTCCGGGCAGTGGGCCACCCCGGCCCCGCTGGCCGCCAGGAGCTCTTTATCGGCCTCGGAGAGGACCACCGCATGGTCCGCCAGCAGCCGGTGGTTGAGCAGCCCCAACCGGTGGAGATGGGCCACCGGCGAGGCGCCGTAGCGGGCCTGGCAGTCCTCCACTTCCCGATGGGTTTCGGACAGGTGCATGATGAGCCGGGTATCACACCTGGCCGCCAACTCGCCGCACTGCTGCAATAATTCCGGGGAGCAGGTGTAGACCGCATGGGGCTGAATGGCCACCTGGATTAAGGGATGATCCTGCCAGGCGCGGTAGAGGTCCTCGCTGAACTTGAGACCCGCGGCGGGGGGGCCATAGTTGGGCGACGGAAAGTCGTAGAGCACTTCGCCCACCACCGCCCGAATGCCGGTTTCGGCCACAGCCCGGGCCACGTGGTCGGCAAAGAGATACATGTCGGTGAAGGTTGTGGTGCCGGAGAGCAGCATCTCGGCCACCGCCAGCTTCGTGCCCCAATAAACGAAATCGCCGTTGAGGCGGCTCTCGGCAGGAAAAATGTACTTATTGAGCCATTCTTCCAGCGGCAGGTCGTCGGCCAGGCCGCGGAACAGGGACATGGCGGCATGGGTGTGGGCATTGATGAGGCCGGGGAGGATCAGCCCCTGGGGGTAATCCAGCACCCGGGCCGGGGCGTAGCGCTTGTGAAGCTCCGCCGGGGGCCCCACCGCGACAATCTCGGCACCCTTCAGGGCCACCGCCCCGGGAGAGAACACCTCGCGCTGCGGGTTCATGGTCAAAACCCAGGCGCCCTGGACGATCAGAGAAACCGGTTCCGGCCCCGGACTGGTCATCTCCTGCATCATTTATAACCTCACTTCTTATTGGTCCCGGCCCCGGCCGGTGCCGCCGGCTCCCCCTGGCGCATGGCGGCCTGGAAGCGGGGGGTCGACCCCGAAGGAATTTTCAGGCGAAAGGTCCCCGGGGCCAGAGAATTACCCTTGATCCAGGGGTTGAGCCTCTTGATGACCTTGTAATAAGTACCGCTGGCCTCCGCCAGTCTTCTGACCGGCACCTCCTGGGCCAGGGTAAGCTGGACCTCGTCATAAGCCAGGGGCGGATAGAGCTGATCCTCTGGAATGGCGAAGCCGTAGCGGCCCGGGTCCTCCATGA
>JAUSOZ010000170.1 GCA_030655955.1 Deltaproteobacteria bacterium | reverse complement strand
TTGTCCGTAAACCGCCAGTCGCCCTGCCGCTGCCCGAGGCCGTCTGGATCAATCCACCCCCAAAGGAGGTTCAGACCGAACACTTGCTACAGTAATTTCTGGTCCAGGGTGTCTCAAAATCATTGACACATTCCGACCGCTTCAGTTGTTGGGGCGGCACGACTTCGGATAGCCAATGCCGCTCCAGCCAGCGTCCCAAAGAAAAAGCCGCTATGGACCCCAGGCCCAGACCGATGGTGGAGTAAATTATCCCCAGGGGCAGGCCGAAGAGAAAACCACCGGCGACTTCCACCGGCCCAGGCACAAAGATCAAGAGCACCTGAACGGCCTGGATCAGAATAAAGACCACCGGTCCCCAAGAGCCCATCGACTGCACCAGGCCGGCGATCTTTTCCTTGTCGGTCAAGACCTGAAAAACCCAGGACCACCAGGGCGCGAACATCAAGTACGATAAGATCACCACCAGCCCCAAGAGAAACAGCAGGAGGCCGCCAGAAAAAATAGGTATTCGCCCCGGTCCTCCTTTTTGCCACCGGCCAGATAGTTACCGACGGTGTGAGCGATCTCGTGTGCCGCCTGATTCTGGCTATCAAGTTTGCTTGGTACTTCCAATGGGCCTCCGATTAGCTAAGATTATGCGACAACCCTGGCTGCTGCGGTCCAAAAATAGTTTTGGGGACTACTCATCCTGAGTTTAACCCCGAGAAGGTTCCTCTCCTCCAAGGGAGCCTTGCTCTGGGAGATGGGACTAAAGTAATCATTTTCTGCAACTTTTATGCATAGCAGTAAATACCACCCGCCGCAATATGCCAGTGCAGGATGACAGTTTCCCTGCGAAATTTTCTCGAGCCTCGGGGTGGATAGGGAATTTTGGAGCATTGCACCTGAAGTTTCGGCCTAACCACGCCATTGAATTCATCGCTCACGGTGAGGAAGTTCGGATTGCTGCCGCAGGGGGAGTTTATAGTATAAATTTCGCCACACCGGCCATTTCAGGGATCTGGGCTCTTTTGCGAGGTGCTTTTCCGGACCCCCGGCCCTTTGAGGTAAAAAGCATTCTCCTCCAGTAAAACACGGAATAATCCCGGCCGGCTCGCCAATTCCACCGAAGAGCCTACATCGGTGAACTTGCCTTGTTCCAGGCAGCAAATATAATCGGCAAATTGGGAGATGAACGCCACATCATGGTCAACCAGGAGAACCGTAAGACCCTGGCAAATTCCCCGCAAGATCGCGGCCAACTGGGAGCGGCCGATGTCATCAATGCCGGTAGTGGGTTCATCGAGCAGCAGGATAGTGGAGTGCAAAAGGAAGGCACGGGTTACCGCCAGCAACCGGCGTTGCGCTCCGTGAAGGCCTTCGCTGCTGGCCTTGGGCAGATGGTAATCCAGGGGGTAAATGTCAGGGCCGGCGGCCTGTTCCAGTCGTCTCATCGCAACCTCCTATCTTGATGTGGTTAGACTGGCCGGCAATCCCAGGATACCACCCACCGATAAGGTTCGAAGTCCTATTAAAACACGGCAGCGGGCAAGTTTTATCTCACCGGACCTGGTTACCGCCCCTGAGAAAACAACTGGCAAAGGCTGACGGTAGATTTTTAATGCGGGGTATGTAGGCGGGGGGTATCCGTATATATATTTAGGATTTCAGAAAATCTCCTGGCGGATTTTATCCTCTTGACATCTGTGAATAAGTGGTTAAATGACTATCATTGATTCTTAATTGGAGTAAAACCTTATGTCTATTGTAGATAAGACGGTTTTCTTATTAATATCAGTATGTTTTGTTTCTCTAATCACACCTCCAAATATGAGGTTAAAATGAGTGATGATTGGGTTTATGTAAGAAGTTACGAATACCATACTCAATATTACAAAAAGTCATCATTAATAATTGATGAAGATAAGAATACTATTAATGTATTATTAAAAAGCGTTACGGAGAGAAAAAAGATTGGTTATTTGCAAAATATTTATAGCATAATTAACCCGAATTACATTACTTTTAATCAACAGTTAAAATGGTATTTGTTAAATTATAAAAAACGGCAATTTACTATATCACGTATTACTGATTATTCTAAATCAGGTAATATATTATTAGATACCCAATATAAAACTAAATGGTTGCATAATTTAATCCATGATGAGTGGAATGATATAATGCCTGACTCAATAGTTGATTTTCTTCTTGACAAACTTCTTCAAGATAACAAAATATGGAATGATTTTGAAGTGGATATAGTGAATAGTAACAATTATAATTTGCCTGACAAATCATCAAAGGCAATGACCATTGTAAATTTATTAGTTAGTTCTATAACAAAAAACTTTAACTAATATTTTTGTCAATTTTAACATTCTTTAAAACCATATCATAGATACTATAACTATACTCATCTTCATCATCCTATTCCTTCCCGATAACCCGAAATTCTCCATTCTCACTCCCAGAGTCTAAAATAATTTTTCATATGATCTTTATAACAAAACTGAGGACCCTTATGTTTAGGGAAATCCCTTATCTATGCAGAAAAAAATGGCGGCCAAAGAAGGGACCGGTGACTTCTCCTTTCATCCTGGTCACCGCGGATTGTAATGGATTTGCCAGCAGCTTTTTGATACCTTCTGGGGCACCATGTCCACATATGAGGTAGTCATCATTGGAGCCGGGCCAGCGGGGCTGTTTGCCGCTCTCAGCCTGAAAAACTTAGGTGCGGCCAAGGTCCTGCTGGTGGAACAGGGTCCAGACCTCGAGGAGCGTCATCGAGACGGGCCGGGTGGCCTGCTGTGCGGCTGGGGTGGGGCAGGAGCCTTTAGCGACGGCAAACTCATCCTCTCCCCTGAGGTAGGCGGTTTCCTGAGTGATCTTATCTCCCTGGATGACTTGAATGTCCTGATCCAGGAAGTGGACAGCATTTATCTATCACTGGGAGCATCCCCGGAAACCTTTGGCGGCGACCCGGATACCCTGGAACTTCTTAAAACCAAGGCCCGGCATGCAGGGATGATCTTCATCCCCACCCGCTTGCGCCATATCGGCACGGAAAATTGCCAAAAAATCCTGACCCGCTTGAGGGAGCGTTTGACCGGCCACGTGGATATCCGCACCCATTGCCGGGCCCAGCGCCTCATGGTGAAGGATGGGACAGTCACTGGGGTAGTCCTGGATAACGAGGAGGTGGTGGGAGCCCGCTATGTGATCGCCGCGCCTGGACGGTCCGGGGCCGCCTGGATCCGGGAAGAAGCCCGTCGCCTCGCTATTCCCTCCGTCCCAAGCCCGGTGGATATCGGGGTGCGCGTGGAGTGCCCGGCCCCGGTTCTGGCGCCCCTTACCGAGGCGGCCTACGAAGCCAAGTTGATTTATTACTCCCGCACCTTCGACGACAAGGTACGCACCTTTTGCATGAACCCTTACGGTGAAGTCGTTTCAGAAGAGTTGGACGGCCTGCTCACCGTCAATGGCCACAGCTATACTTCCCGGAAGACGGAAAACAGCAATTTCGCCATCCTGGTGAGTTCCACCTTCACCGAGCCCTTTGACGATCCCATTAGTTACGGCCAATATATCGCCCGCCTGGCCAACCTTTTAGGCCAGGGAGCCTTAGTCCAGCGACTGGGTGACCTCCAGGTCGGTCGCCGCACTACCGCCCCCCGCCTGGAACGTTGCCTCACCCGGCCCACGCTTAAGAGTGCCACCCCGGGGGATCTTAGCTTCGTCCTCCCCTACCGTATCCTCAAAGACATCCTGGAAATGTTAGAGGCCCTTGATGCCCTGGCTCCAGGGATCAACAATCGGCACACCTTACTCTACGGGGTGGAAGTGAAGTTTTACTCCCACCGTCTGAAACTAAGCCCTGAATTGGAAAGCCCGATCCGCAATCTATTTATAATCGGGGATGGCGCCGGCATTACCAGGGGCCTGATCCAGGCTTCAGCCAGCGGCCTCATCGCAACTCGCGCTATAGTCGGTCGGATGTAAATCGGTCGGATGTAAAGATGAGTTAAGGAGGAGAGGAGAGATATGAAGCAACTGGCCTTCTTAACGTCCTTGATAGTTCCTCCCGAAAAGCCCACGGCGCCATGTGGAAGGGGTGGTAATCGCCTTGGCGGATATCGACGAACTGAAGCGCACCTTGACCCAGTTGGAAGAATCCCGGCATTACGCCCAAACCGTGGTGGAGGCCATATGGGAGTCCATGGTGCTGCTGGACGGGGACCTCAGAGTCACAAGATGGCCAATCCTGCCTTCTACGAGACCTTCCAGGTCTCCCCCCAGGAGAGGGAGGGCAGGTTCTTCTACGAAATTGGCAACCGCCAGTGGGATATTCCAAAGCTCAGAGAAATCCTGGGCCAGGTAGCCTCCCAGGGGAATTCCTTTCAGAAATTACTGGTGGAGCACGACTTCCCCGCCATCGGCTTGCGAACCATGCTGCTCAATGCCCGCGCGGCCCAGCAGAACGGGGCCGATAAACTTATCCTTCTCACCATCACCGATATTACCGATCTCAAGACGGCCGAGAAATCCTCTAAAGAATCGGAAAGAAAGCTGCGGGTCCTCACTTCACGGCTCTTAACCACTCAAGAAAGGGAACGGCATCGCATCTCCTGGGAGCTGCATGATGAGATCGGCCAGGGCCTGGCGGCCTTGAAAGTGCAAATTCGGGCCATAGCGGACAAGTTAGAAGACCAGGAGGAGAAAAAGACTTGCGAAGATGCCCCGCATTATATCCTGCAGATCATGAGAAACATCCAGAATATTTCTCTGGACCTGCGACCTCCCATCATGGAGGAGCTGGGATTCTTCGCGGCCATCAAACACCTGGTGAGCGAATTTAAAAGGTGCTTCAAGGTTCGATGCCTCCTGGTCATTCCTGATGAGCCCGATGAGCTGCTCGACCAATCCCTGCCGCCTGAGTCCCAGATCGTCCTCTATCGAGTCATGGAGGAGGCCCTGGCCAACATCGGCAGGCACGCCGCAGCCACCGAGGTGTCGTTACGCATAACCAGAAAGGACGGTGGTATTCAAGTTAACGTGAAAGACAATGGCAAAGGCTTTGATATCGCTAAGTTGAGGGCTTTAAAACCAGAACCACAAACTGTCGGCCTCATGGCCATGGAAGAGCGGATACGCATGCTGGAGGGCAACCTCAATATCTGGAGCAAGGAAGGCAAAGGAACCAAGGTATACTTCTCAATTCCGATTGAGGGGGATAAGCCGGAAGCATGACAATCAGACGTTGATCAGCTTGCCACTATCCGCCCTTTCGCTAATTTTTCCATATCGTTTGTATATCGCAACCCTAGCAAATGGAGTTTAAATTGGGAATCCTCCAAAAAACTGAAAAATTCTTGTGCTGATCATGTTGACCAGGGGGGAGGGAGTTGAGGTGCTCCCCAAAAATGAGACTGTTATAATGAGAGGCCTCGAAAGCAGGAGAGACCTTCATGCGGCAGTCTCGGTTTACGGTGGAAGAGATCATCCGGATCATTGCGGAGTCGGAGTTGCCAACCTCCAGCATTGCCGGTACGGCCCGCAAGTACGGCATTAAAGAGGCGACTCTGTACCGCTGGCGGGCCAAGTACAAGGGGATGGGCAAAACAGAGGCCCAGCGCCTCAAGGTCCTGGAGGATGAGAACCGGCAGTTAAAAAGGCTGGTGGCGGACAAGGAACTCATCATCCAGACCTTGAACGATATCCTTAAAAAAAACTTTTGATTCCCGCCCAAAAGCGGCAGGTGATCCGGGAACTGCAGCAACAAGGCCTCTCCCTGCGGCTGGCGTTGGACCTGCTGCAGATGGCCCGGGCCACCTTTTACCGGCAAGGCCGGGAACATCCGCAGGAGGATGGACTGAGAGAGCGGATTCGGGAACTGGCCCACGCCCAGGTCTCTTTTGGCTATCGGCGCATCACCGCGGTGCTCCGGCGACAAGGTTGGCGGGTCAACCCCAAGCGGGTGTATCGCCTGTATCGGCAAATGGAACTGCAAAAACCAGTTAGCAAAAAAGGGCGGCGGGGCCTGAAGCGGCCGGTGCCCTTTGAGCCCACGGAGGCGGTGGCTTTCGGCCAGGTGTGGGCGGTAGACTTCGTCGAAGACAAGTTGGTCTCCGGGCGAAAACTGCGGATTCTCAACGTGCTGGACATTTTTAGCCGCTACGCCCTGGGTTCTCTGGTGGAGCACAGCATCACCGGTGCCCTGGCGGCCCGGCACTTGGAAGCGTTGTTTCTGCGCTACGGCGCGCCCCGGGTGCTCAGAAGGGACAACGGCCCGGAGTTTGAAGCCAAGGTTTTTCAAAAGATGCTGATGGCTTGGCGAGTTAAAGATGAACCGGTGCCTAAGGCCCAGCCCTATGACAACGGGCACATGGAGAGCTTCAACGGCTCCCTGCGGGACGAACTGCTGGATGCCGAACTGTTTTACGTCCTGGGCGAAGCCCGGAGCAAGGTCGAGAGCTGGTTGCGCTGGTATAACGGGGAACGTCCCCATCAGAGCCTGGGATATCAGACCCCGCTGGAGGTCTGGGAGACGACCGCCCCTCTGGGGGCTCCGGTCGCGACGCTCCCTCCACCCCCAGAGGGGCTGCTGGGTAACTTGAGCCATGGTTGCTTTAAACCAACCCT
>JAUSOZ010000180.1 GCA_030655955.1 Deltaproteobacteria bacterium | reverse complement strand
ACAAATCATGTGCTATGAATTGCGGTCATATCATTTGCTATCGACAGGTTCAAAGTTCAAGGTGTTTAATGTAGGGTGCGCACCACGCACCATGATAAAAACCCCGCCACTTTTCATAATTTACAGGTGGGCCAAAGGCCTATGAGTGACTGTCCTGAAAAGTCTTTCGTAGGGTGCGTCCTACGCACCATCAATACAGGTGAGTGGCGGGCGAGGACGCCCGCCCTACCTGACTTTTCATGTTTTGCGGGTGGCCCGATAAGCCTATGAGCAACTGCTTCGAAAAGATATTTCTCACGCAAAGACGCAAAGATGCCGAAATTTTTGTAGGGTGCGTCTCACGCACCATTTAATGGCATATCGGATAAATTTAAATGGTGCTACATTTTGTCTCGCCTGCGTCAGAGAGGAGGGTGCCAGTTTGTAACCTCCACGGCGGGCACGGAGGCCCGCCCCACCAACATTTTCATAATTTACGGGTGGGCTAAAGGCCCTGAATGACTTTGCCAAAATTAAGCCGATAGGAGATGTATCATTCATCCACCCGAATGAGGAGAAGTTGTGATGTCACACGATGTCTTCGTTAGTTATTCGGTCAAGGACAAGACCACGGCGGATGCCATCTGCGCCACCCTGGAGGCTAACGGCATTCGCGTCTGGATTGCCCCCCGGGATGTCATGCCCGGAAGTGATTGGGGGGAATCCATTATTGAGGCAATTGAACAAAGCAAGGTCATGATTTTGGTCTTTTCGGCCAATTCCAATGCCTCGCCGCAAATTAAGCGCGAGATTGAGCGGTCGGTTAACAAAGGCGTCACGGTAGTGCCTTTCCGTATCGATGATATCCTGCCGTCCAAGACCCTGGAGTACTTTATCAGCACCCAGCATTGGCTGGATGCCTTCACGCCCCCCTTGGAGAAACATCTGGACAACCTGGTGTCCATTCTCCATTCGATCTTTAGCAAACAGGGGGGGGAAGCTGCCGCACCGCACCTGAAGCCTCACCCGCCTGAAGAGGAAGAAGCACCGGTGCATCCGGCCCCAGCGGCCCATGCGGCCCCGCCGGTGGGGCCGATGGCCCCGCATGATAAAACCATCACCTTGAAGGTCCCCAAATTTAAAGTCCTTGTGATTGTGCTCGGATTGGTGGTGGGGGCGGTATTGGCAGGCGGCGTGGTCTGGTGGTTGGTTCCTAAGGGACCAGCCACTCAGACGACTGCCGTAAAGAAACTTGTGCCACCCGATGGAACTTCTGCCGAAGAAGCCGCCAGGGAATATTACCAAAAAGGTAAAACTGCCCAGGATGTTGATGAAAAAATCGACCTGTTTACCAAAGCCATCGAGTTGAACCCTAAACCAGGCTATTACTACATCCAGCGGGGTCGGGCTTATTTAGATAAACAAGAATACAATAGGGCTCTAGTCGATCTGGACAAGGCTGTCGAGTCCATCCCCAACGCCTTCGCGATTTATAATCTTCGGGGTCTTGCCTATGATGGGTTGGATAGGCAAGCTCAGGCCATGACGGAGCTCAACAAAGCTATCTCTTTAAACCCCGCCTATGCCGATGCCTATAGTAATAGAGGTTTCGTTTTTTATGAAAACAAAGAATATGATAAGGCGCTCCAGGATTACGACAAGGCAATCGCCTTAGACCCTAAGTTGGCCAATGCCTATAACAACCGCGGGTTTTTATATGCGTCTCAAGGCAAGATGGAGCAAGCATTAAAGGATTATAACCAGGCTATCTCTGTTGACCCAAAGCTGCGCGATGCATATATTAACCGGGGAAATCTTTATTTGGGCCGAAAAGAATATGATGCGGCCCTCATTGATTTCAACAAAGCCCTGCCTCTGGGTTGGCGACATGCCGTCACCTATAACGCTCGGGGAAAAGTATTCGCCGCTAAAGGAGATTTTGAGTGGGCCCGCAACGATTTTAATCAGGCGATCTCGCTGAACCCAAGCTATGGCAAGGCCTATAAGAATCGCGGTATGGTTTACATGGAAACCGGGGAGGACGAAAAAGCGCTCAATGACTTTACCAAAGCCATATTTTTAAATACTGATCTTGCCGAGACCTACGAACTGCGCGGCAAGTTATATAAGAAGCGAGGCGATGACGAGAGGGCTCGCAACGATTTTGATAAGGCCAAAACCCTCAAATAGTGTCCGCCTTGATTTTGCCGGCCACACTCCGGACTAAAGGGGCGGGCGAGGACGCCCACCCTATCAACATTTTATAAGTTACGGGTGGGCCGAAGGCCCATGAATGACTGCTCCATAACCCGAAGCATCGGCCAGGTGAGGCTGATGATGGAGAGTAGTGTATTTCTCCCGGTTCTTAAGCAGGAGTTGAGTAACCATAAATAAAAAGGGCGACCCAGCGGGTCGCCCCTACTTTTAAAGGGGGTTGGGAGGGGAGTTTGAGGGCTGGGCGGGGGACGCTTACGAAAAACGTCCCCAGTCCCTCCCCTCAAATTTCCTTTTCTAGTACAGTCGGCTCACCAGCTTGCCATGGCGGTAGAGGGAGATATAGCTGTCCTGGGAGACGCAGACGCCCAGAACGCCCGGCGCATAAGCCGAGAATTCCCGGGTGACCTGGTGGCGCATGCCGCTGCCCAAGTCGTCCTGGTCCGGGAGCAGGCAGATGTTGGCGGGTTTGAGACGGGCCCGGAACTGGCAGGCCTCCAGCCGGTCATTGAGGATCACTGCGCCGTCGGACTTGGCCAGACCGGCGAGATGCGGGAGCCACGGCTCGGCCAGGGGCACCGGTGCGGCCAGTTGTACCTGGTTTTCAATCGAGGTGTGAGGGTCATCTAGCTGGCTCGGGCTCAATCCCAGGAGAAAGATGGCCCCGTGGCCGCTGCGCCGCACCACCTCCAGCAAAGACTTGAGGCGGGGCAGGACCCCGGCCCCCTCGAAGCGGCAGCCGGAACAGACCTCCTTCACTTGGCGCTCTAGCTCCTGCCAGAAGATGTCCTGGAACAAGGGGATATGCAGGTGCCCCTGCCGGTATTCCAGGAGGGAGAGGCGGATGCGGGGGTTTTTGCGCCCCTTCAAGGCCACCCAGAAGCTGACCCGGCCCCGGTGCGAGATAGTGGCCAGAGGCAGGGCGGCGCGCCAGGCGGCAGCGGTGGTGAGGTGCCGCTGGGTGCCCTGGACGAGCTTGAGCAGGCCCACGATCTGGTCGCGGTGCATGGCCAGGAAGGTGGAGCGGCCGTCGGCATTGAGGAGGAACTGCCGGAGGGCCTGCAGTCCCAGGTCCAGGGAAGTATAGTTGGCTTCATGGAACCAGAGCAAGGAGGGCCAGCGCCGCTGGTAGTACGACAGGGGCCGGTAGTGGGTCAGAATGGCAAACCCGGTGAACAGACGCTGCCCTTCCACCGAATAATAAAGGAGACGCTTGAACAGGCGCCAGGCCCGGATGATGGCCTCCTCCCGTCCCGTATCCAGCAGGCCGCAGCGGCGCAAATCGGCGGCGGTGTAAAGCATGGACCCGATATAGGGGTTGTCCTGGGAATCCAGCTTGATGGTGGCGCAGGGCGCCAGGGTCAGGCTCTGGAGATAGTCGGCCACCACATGTTCTTCCAGGGAGTAGGCGCTAAAGGGGTATAATCCTTCCTGTTCCCGGGAGGCCAGGGACAAATGCTGGATCACCAGCCGCCCGAAGAGCATGCTGAGAAACCGGCAGTGGAAAGGGGAGAGCAGAAAGGCGGTTTGGGTGGTGCGCAGCCGGAAATAAAACTGAAAATCCGCCAGTTCCAGGCAAATGACGTGATAGATGACGTGCTGGTTTTCTATCAGGTTCGGATAGATGACGCCCCGGACTTCCATGAGGTGCCGCCGCAGATAGGTGGTGAAGCAGGGGAAGAGCTCCCGGCCGCCGGAATGCTCCAGGGCCTCCAGGTCCGGATGGTCCAGCCACTCCACGGTGCAGGTGGTGATGTCGTACACCAGGCGCATGACCTCGGGAGTGGTAATCAGAAAATTGAGCCGGGAGGCGAGGAAGTCCCGGGTCTGGACGGGGGTTCTGGCCATGGGGCGCCGGTTTTCCTTTTTATGATGAAATGGCAACGGGACCCTGGCTGCGGAACCCTTAATGTATAATTATAATCACTTTTTTCCGAGGCGCCAGGGGTTGGTTCAAGAGCGCTGCCGGAGTTGGCGGCAGAAGGCGGCCAGGTCCCGGCACTGGTCCAGGACCGAGGCGGCCAGGGCGGGCCAATCCAGGCTGGTAAACCGGCGATCAGAGAGGAGCCAGCGGCCGCCCACCATGACGTGCTGCACGTCGGCGGCCCGGGCCGCATAGACCAGATGGGAGTAAGGGTCATACAGGGGGGTGAGGTGGGGCTGGTTCACGTCCACCACGATCAGGTCGGCGGCTTTGCCCGGGGTCAGGGTCCCGGTGGTTTCGCCCAGCCCCAATACCTGGGCGCCCTCCCGGGTGGCCAGGGCCACCACCTGGGCGGCGGGCATCAGCGTCGGGTCGTGGCCCCAGACCTTGTGGAGCCGGGCCGCCAGGCTCATCTCGCCCCACAGGTCCAGGTTATTGTTGGACCCGGCCCCATCCGTCCCCAGCCCCACCGTTACCCCGAGCTTGAGCAGGGCCGGGATGGGCGCCACACCCGCGGCCAGCTTCAGATTGCTTTCGGGACAGTGGCTGACTTTTACGCCGCAATGGGCCAGGAGTTCCTGATCGCCGGGGGACAGCCACACCGCATGAACCGCCACGGTCAACTCATCCAGCAGGCCCAGATGGTCAAGGTAGGCGCCCGGGGACCGGCCGGTGCGGCGCTTGAGGCTGGCCACTTCCTCCCGGGTTTCCGCCAGATGGAGAAAAAACGGCACCCCCCGTGCCCGGGTCAAGTCCTTGGCCTTTTGCAAGGTCTCGGGTCCACAGGTATAAGGGGAGTGGCAGAAGACCGCGGAGGTGAGCCGGTCACGGTAATCCGCCCCTGTGTCCAGAAACTCCGCCGCGACCGCCAGGTTGCGGGCCGGGTCCGGGACCCCGGGGGCCGGGAAGTCCACCACCCCCTGGGCCACCACGGCCCTGAGGCCGGCGTCGCTGAGAGCCTGGCGCACCGCGGCTTCAAAAAAGTAGCCGTCGGCCACGGTGGTGATGCCCCCCCGGATCATCTCCGCTGCCGCCAGGAGGGTTCCCCGGTAGACTTTATCGGCATCGAGCCAGGCGCCCTCGGCGGGGAAGATGAACTCCGTAAGCCATTGCTCCAAGGGGAGATCGTCGGCCAGGCCCCGGAACCAGACCATGGGGGCGTGGCAATGCGTATTGACCAGCCCGGGGAGGAGCATAGCCCCCCGGGCGTCCAGGCGCTCCCGGGCGGCGGGGAGGTCTTGTAAGGCCTCGGCCTGCCCCACCGCGGCGATTTTGCCGCCGGCAACCGCCACATAACCGTGAGTCAGTGGCAGAGCGCCGGGCGCCATGGTCAGAACCAGAGCATTATAGATGAGGCAGTCGTAGGCAGGTGATCTCATAAGAACCACTGGTTTGAAAAGTTTTTGGTGGCACCGGCATCTTGCCGGTGTGGCGCCTGTGCCACCAAAAGCGGCGGACACAGAGGCCCGCCCCACCGGTTTTTTCTTGCGTTACGGCTGGGTCAAAGGCCCATGGAGGAGGGGGACGGCCCGAATCTATGCGGGGGCTGAACTGTGGTTGCCTGACCAACGCCAGGTAAACCGGGAGCGTTCGGGTCAGGTGCACGCCCCTATCCCGCCGCCGGCTCCTGCCACGGGCGTACGAGTTCTTCCCAGCGGCCCTGAGCCTTGAGGAGCAGGTCGCAGACCTCCCGGACCGCGCCTCGGCCTCCCGGAAGCCGCGTGACCCAGTGGGCCGCGGCCCTGACCTCCGGGACCGCATCCGCCACCGCCGCTCCCAGACCCACCCGGTGGAACAGGGGCAGGTCCACCAATTCGTCACCCACCGCCGCCACCTGGGGCGGGGTGAGGTCCAAGGCCGCCAGGAGTTCCTCCAGGATGGCCACCTTGTCCCGGACGCCTTCATAGAAGCGGCTAACCCCCAGCTCCCGGGCCCGGTGAAAAGCGGCGTCGGAACGGCGCCCCGACACCATGGCCACCTCGATGCCGCCCCGCTGGACCATCTTGATGCCGTGGCCGTCCCGGACGTGAAAGACCTTGAGGGTTTCCCCCTTGGCGTCGAAATAGAGCCTGCCGTCGGTGAGGACGCCGTCCACATCCAAGATCAGCAGCCGGATGCCGCGGGCTCGTGCTAAAACCTCTTCCGGGTATGGTGGAAAGTCCAAATCATCGTCCTTACAGATGCCGGGGTAGTTTCTCGCACCTATCCAAGCCGGTTAAAATTAGCCTCCCCTTCCCCGTGGTACAGAGGGGGCAGAAGGGTTACCGGGGTTTAAAGATCTAAATACC
>JAUSOZ010000136.1 GCA_030655955.1 Deltaproteobacteria bacterium | reverse complement strand
ACAAGTCAACTGGCTAATCTCAAGAGGACGTTATCACGAAAGGCAACAGCTAAGTCTGCACTATTTGAGTTGCTGGAATCCCCCACTGCGGATAAGAACTTGTTCCTATCACAAATGGCTAAACTTTCGGATGATGAGCAGACCCTAACAAGTCTCATTGATGAGACGCAAGGCAAGTTATCAGCATTGGAAGCCCAACGGGGTGATACGGCTGGGATGCTGGATTTTGTGAGAAACAATCGGGAGTGGGCTAAGAATATTGGGGAGCAAATCTTCAATCTGTCCTCTGCTGATAAGCAGCGCTTGATTGAAGCCATGATAACTGATAGAATAGTAGTTAGCCTTGAGGTTGAGGAAAATGGGGTGGAGCACTGGGGAGTTGACCCTAAATTTACCTTAAATATTAACATCCTACAGGCTATGGCTGAGGAAGGCTTACTTGCTAAAGTTAATCCCCGGCAATTTGCACACCACCGCCATGGCCATCCTGCCCCACGAGCAGGCTGAGCCGGCCCTGGAACTCGCCCTTTCCCTGGACATCCCTTTCTGGCCGCAACTGCCCCACCTGAGCTATTACGAAGACATGTATGTCCAGGCCGCGGAGCATTTTCCCGGCATCCTGCTCTTCCCGGACGAAAACCGTATCCGGTTTGATACGGCAAAATTTATGGAGGGCCTGCCCGAGCTCCTGGAGCATTGGGACGATCTGGACTATTTTGACATCTCGCCCCAATATTCCGTGGTCTATCACCGTTTTCTGGAGATGGACTTAAGCGGCTATGTCGCCATCCGGGGGCAGCTGGAAGGCCCCATCAGCTTCGGCTTGAAGATCCTGGATGAAAACGACCGGCCGCTGATCTTCAATGACGACGTGCGGCCCACCTTGATGGATTTTATGGCTCGCCGGGTCCAATCCCAACTGAACCGCCTCAAGGCCAAACACCCCCGGGCCTTTATGTTCATCGATGAGCCGGGGCTGCAGTTCATCTTCAGCTCCGTCTCCGGCTACCCGGACGCCCGGGCCAAAGAAGACCTGGACCGCTTTCTGGCCCAGATCGAGCCGCCCCGGGGCATTCACCTGTGCGGCAATCCCGATTGGGAGTTTCTTCTGAATCGCGACCTGGACATCCTGTCCATGGACATCTACACCAACGCTGAAATCTTCCAGTGCTACGGCCAGGCCATCCGCCGGTTTCTGGAGCGGGGCGGGGTGCTAGCCTGGGGCCTGGTCCCCACCGGTTTCGAGGCGTTTAACCGGGAGTCCCAGGACCATCTCATCCTCCAACTGGAGAGCGTCTGGGCCGCCATCGAGGCCGTCGGCATTGACCGGGAGCAACTCCTGGCCCAGAGTCTGCTGAGTCCCGCCACCTGCTGCCTGATCAACCCGGACCGGGAGAAAACCGTGGCCCAGGCCTATGCCTGGCTGCGGGAGGTCTCGCACCGCCTGCGGGACAAGTACCATCTGGAATGACCCGGCATGACTGAGCGCCAGACCCCGGCCATCGTGTTGACCGTGCGGGAATACGGCGAGGCCGACCTCATGGTGAACTTCCTCACCCCGGGCTACGGTCCCCTCACCGGCATCGCCAAACACGCCCGGAAAAGCCGCCGCCGCTTCGCCCACTGCCTGGAACCCTTGAGCCGGGTGGTGTTTTTCCTGTCGCCGCGTTCCGGCCGGGACCTGGAGTTCCTCCAGAAAGGCGAACTGGTAAAATCTTTCCCGGCCCTGCGCCGGGACCTGAAGCGGCTGGGCGCGGCCGCGGTCCTGGCCGAGGTGGCGGGTCTCCTGGCCGGCCCCCCGGAGGCCTATGAGGAAATTTTCGCCGCCCTGGAGGAGGCCCTGACTCTCCTGGAGCAGGGCTTACCTCCCGATTCCCTGCTGCCCGCCTTCCTCATCCACCTTCTGGGCCTGGGGGGTTACCGGCCCCGCCTGCACCATTGCGGGGTCTGCGGCGCCGAGCCCGCCCCGCCCCTTTTCTTCAGCCTCCCGCTAGGTGGCATGTTCTGCGGCGCCTGCCGCAGCCAGGCCCCCGGACCTCTGCTGCCGCTGTCCCCCGGCGCCTGGAAACTCCTGCGCCTGGCCCAGGACCTGCCCCGGGACAAACTCTCCCGGCTGCGCTTCCCGGCCCCGCAGCGGGACCAGAGCCTGACGATCTTCAAGGCCTTTCTCCGCTACCACCTGGGCAAGGACCTGAAATCATGGTTATTTTTGGACAAGGTCAGCCGCGCCCCGAGGTGATGGATCACGGCTGTGGGGCGTGGTAATACGAAATTGTAGTCAACAAACTGTTAATATTCATGTCATTCTGAACGGAGCGCCGCGGAGTGAAGAATCTCGGCGGCTTTAAAAGAGAGATTCTTCGCTGCGCCCAGAATGACAAACAATAGTCTTTTGATGTCTCGTTGGTGAAAAATTTTCCCTCTCCATGCGTGGACGGGGAAAGAGGGCAGGGGAGGGGGCTGATTTTGAAGCAGGTGACGCTTCCCTCAGGAGGTGCAGCTCATCGATACTGCGATAACTTCCCCTAGTATTGCACGCTTTCTGGTCCCCGGCATCTTTGTCCTGCTGCTGGTCCTGGAATCCTTGTGTCCCCTGCGCCGCTTAAAACGGGCCCGAGGTTGGCGCTACGTGGTGAACGGCGCCCTCACCGGCCTGGGCTTCCTCGCCGGGGTGCTCACGGTCCGGCCCGCGGCCCTGAGAGGCGCCTTCTGGGTCCAACAACACTCCTTCGGGCTCCTCCACCTGGCATCCCTGCCGCTCTGGGTCCAGGTAGCCGGGGGCGTCCTCCTCATGGACCTCACCTTCTACTACTGGCACCGCCTCAATCACACCCGGCCGCTGTTGTGGCGCTTCCACAACGTCCACCACGCCGACCCGGACATGGACGTGACCACGTCGTTCCGTTTTCACTGGGGCGAAGTGCTCTACTCCACGGTCTTCCGCCTCCTCCAGGTGTTGCTCATCGGCGTGGTGCCCCTCACCTATCTGGTCTACGAGGTGGTGTTCAACGGCGCCACCATGTTCCACCACAGCAACCTGCGCCTGCCCGTGGCCTGGGAGCGGCGCCTGAACCTGGTGTTCGTCACCCCCCGCATGCACGGGGTGCACCACTCGGCGGTGGGCCCCGAGACCAACTCCAATTATTCGGTGATCTTTTCCTGGTGGGACCGGCTCAACCGGAGCCTGAGGCTCAACGTGGCGCCCAGGGACATCGTCATCGGGGTCCCCGGCTACCTGCGGCCCGGGGATAACCGCATCCTCCCCATGCTCGCCCTACCGTTCGCCCGGCAGCGGCCTTACTGGCGCTGGCCCAGCGGCAAGGCGGCGCTCCGGATCAAGTCGCCCGGGACGCCGGAGTCGCCGAAGATGATGGCGGCATAAGGTCTTGCCAAATTTTTGCCAGAATTAACGAGGGGCGGTGGAGTTGTTGCAGGTGATTAAGATAAACATATCTATAGGCGTATCCGCTTGACTCAAGTTACCACAACATATAGAATTCGCGGGTATGGAAGATTACCCCATGAAT
>JAUSOZ010000179.1 GCA_030655955.1 Deltaproteobacteria bacterium | reverse complement strand
CCCCAGGCAGGGGACGATACGTGCCCTGCCCCGGGGAGGCAAAAGCACAGTGGGAATAGCGGCCGATAATCCCCAGACCGGCGTCCCCCAGGGCCTGACGCACCCGGTCTTCGTAGCCCGTCGGGACAAACACCACCAGCTTATACCAGCGATCTCGGGTGGTGGGGGTCAGGACCTCCACCCCGGTCAGTTCCAGTTTTTGGGCCAGGTAATCGTTGAGTCCGCCGGGGGCGATATCCAGGTTGGTGTGGCAGGATACCATGGCCAGCCGGGCCCGGAGCAGGGCTGCCAGCAGCCGGCCAACCGGGCGGTCTTCCCGCACGTCTTCCAGGGGCCGGTACAGGAGCGGGTGGTGAGTCAGGAGCAGTTGGGCCCCCCGGTGGGATGCTTCGGCGACCACGGCCGGGGTAGCCTCCAGGGCCACCAGGATGGCCGTAACCATCTGCGCCGGGTCACCCACTTCGAGACCGGTCCGGTCCCCGGGCACGGCCCACGCCGATGGATAGCGGCTTTCCAGCAGGTTGACGATGTCTTGTAGCGTCGCGCTCATAGAACATAAAAAGGGGGTGCGCAGAGAGCACCCCCGGGGTTAAACCCCTGTGAAATCGAAGCTCTTTCTCGTTCTCGCAAAATTCCCGCTGCTCCCGGATGCCTGGTGGGCCCACCCGGATTTGAACCAGGGACCGTCCGGTTATGAGCCGGTTGCTCTAACCGCTGAGCTATGGGCCCGTGCCTATCAGTCATCGGGGGGGCATCCCTTCGGGTCGGCCTGATCTTTTCCGGTCTGCCCCCTAAGATAAGTTATTATAACTCTCCTCCGTAATTGTTCAATAGAAGACTCCCGCCGGGGCCAAAATCAGGTCTCGATAAAACTTTTCAGCCGGGTGCTCCGGGACGGATGCCGGAGCTTCCGCAGGGCCTTGGCTTCGATCTGGCGGATGCGCTCCCGGGTGACCGCGAAGTCCCGGCCCACTTCCTCCAGGGTATGATCGGTTTTCTCACCGATGCCGAACCGCTTGCGCAGTACCTTTTCTTCCCGGGGCGTCAAAGTGGACAGCATCTTGCGGGTCTGGTCCGCCAGGTTGAGGTTGGCCACCGCCTCGATGGGCGTCGAGATTTTCTTATCCTCGATGAAATCTCCCAGGTGGCTGTCTTCTTCGTCGCCGATGGGCGTTTCCAGAGACAGGGGTTCCTTGGCGATCTTCAGGACCTTGCGCACCTTCTCCAGAGGAAATTCCATCTTTTCGGCAATTTCTTCCGGGGTGGGCTCCCGGCCAATCTCCTGGACCAGGTAGCGGGAGGTGCGGATGAGCTTGTTGATGGTTTCGATCATGTGGACCGGGATGCGAATGGTGCGGGCCTGGTCGGCGATGGCCCGGGTGATGGCCTGGCGGATCCACCAGGTGGCATAAGTGCTGAACTTATAACCCCGCTCGTATTCGAATTTCTCCACGGCCTTCATGAGACCGATGTTGCCTTCCTGGATCAAGTCCAGGAACTGCAAGCCCCGGTTGGTGTACTTCTTGGCAATGCTTACCACCAGGCGCAGATTGGCTTCCACCAGTTCCCGCTTGGCCTTTTGAGCCTGGTACTCCCCTCTTTCCGCCTTTACCAGGGTGGTCAACAGACGGCTGGCCGGCATTCCGGCTGCGGTCTCGATCCGGCGCAGTTGCCGCCGGCAATGGCTCCAGACCTCCTCCAACTCCGCCAGTCGCTCGGGAGTCAGGGTCCGGGGCAAATCCGGGGGCGGCCCGCCATTTTTCAACTCCCGGCGCAGGTGGCGAAACCGGGTGGCCGACACGCCCGCAGCCCCGAGACTTTTTGCCAGTTTGTGTTGACAATCCCGGATGATATAGCCGAATTGGCGCAGTTGCTCGAGAATGTTTTCCAGGTTATGGCGCTCCACCCGGAGACTTTTGAAATGTTCCACCATGCGCTGGCGGTGCCCGGCAATCTTCTGTTCCAGTTGGAGACGGGCTTCGTCTTTGCGGGGCAGGGTCACCACTTCTTTCATCACCTGCCGGATTTTTTCTTCCTGAGAGCGAAATTTATGGATCAATTTCAGAATCTTGGATTTTTGAGTGGGCAGGTCCAGGACAAGATCATCTTCACCGAAATCATCCAGGGTGTTCTGCGGCGACAGCTTTTCCTGCTCCAGCCGGTTCACCAGCCCCATGATCTCTTTAAAGGTAAGGGGCATCTCCAGCAGGGTGCAGATCACCTCTCTTTCCCCCTCTTCAATGCGCTTGGCGATCTCCACTTCACCTTCCCGGGTGAGCAAAGAGACGCTCCCCATTTCCTTGAGGTAGAGCCGCACCGGATCATCAAATTTGGCGGCGCCATCCGATTCCAGGCCCAAATCGCCTTCGCCTTCATGAATTCCCGGATGCGAGGGCAGGCCCAGGTTGGAGGCCTGAGGAGGGGGTAATTCCAGGTCATCGAAGATCATGATGTCCTTCATCTGCGTGCTCAAGAGGCTCTCGGGAGATAGGGAGTCATTCAGGTCATCCACGGTGATCAAGTGTTCATCATCCCCCATTGGCATGATACCCTGAAAGCCGTCCATTCCCATTCCCTTATTCATCCATTCTCTCCTTTTGCTATACAGCCGATAGGTCTTTCAGTTGCTGATCGATTTCCCGCCACTGAACCTGCAAAGGCACCTCTTCGCCATCGGAAGCGTTTTTTAGCCTTGCTTTCAGCCTAGCCCGGGCCTTTTTAAGGTGCTTTACCCTAAGATCTCGGCGCCAGTCGCCGGCCCGGAAATCCCCCGCCGGGCCTTCTGATTCGTCCTCCTCTAAAGTCAAGGAACAGATGTGCTGCCTTTGGGTTTCTCCTGTCGCCTGCTGTACCAGGAGGCTATGATCCATTCTGCCGTGTTCACGATAGCTGGTGATGATCAGCTCTAAAAGCCCTTTTAACTCAGGGTTCCTGAACTCCTCGGTCCACTCTTCCAACTCCTCCGGGGCCACGGCTTCCGGGTGGGCCAGGACCCAGCGCAGCAGCTTTTTCTCCTGGTCGACGACAATGTTCCGCATCGGATCCAGCCGGGCGGCCGAGATGGGGGCCAGGGAGGTGAGACTCTTGCGCAGTGCCGCCGCATCCACCCCCAGCCGCTCGCTGGTATTCCGCAGCCACAAATCCTGCTCCACCGGGTCCGTCAGGGCTTGCACGTAAGGCCGCAGTTCCGAAAGGACCTGTACCCGGCCTTCAATGTCCAGGCCGTGGGTACTGATGAGGTCTTCCAACAGGTAGCTGAACCAGGGTTGAGCCGAGTCCCAGGCCGAGCGGAACATCTCCACGCCGTGGGCCTGGGCGTAGCTGTCCGGGTCCAGCCCCGTCGGCAGCGGCAAGGCCCTGACCGCCAGATTTTCCTGGGCGAACAGCGGGAAGGCTCGCTTCATGGCCTTGGCCCCGGCGGCGTCGCCGTCATAGACCAGGACCACCTTATCCGCCACCGCCTTGAGCAGCCGCACCTGCTCCCGGGTCAGGGCCGTACCCAGGGTGGCCACAACATTGCCGATGCCGTGCACCTGGAGGGCGATGAGGTCGAGATAGCCCTCCACCACCAGGGCCACTCTGGTGGCCCGCAGGGCCTCGGCGGCTTGAGGTATCCCATAGAGAGTGCGTCCCTTGACGTACAAAAAACTCTCCGGCGAGTTGAGGTACTTGGGTTCGCCGTCGCCGATGATCCGGCCGCCGAAGGCGATGACCCGGCTCTGCCGGTCGAAGATGGGAAAGATGATGCGGCCCCGGAAGCGGTCATAAAAGCCGCCCCGGTCCCGGGGCGCCAACAGCCCCACCTCCTGGCCCAGCTCCAGGGAGATGCCCCGGTGCTGGAAGTGGCGGCGCAGGGCGTCCCACTCATCCACGGCATAACCCAACTGAAAGGCCCGGATGATCTCCGGGGTGAGGCCGCGTTTTTTCAGGTAATCGCGGCCGGGCCTGCCTTCCGAGCTGGTTAGGGTGGCGGCGTAGAAGGCCGCGGCGGCGGTGTTGGCCTCATAGGCCTTGGTGCGCTTCTTGGCCTGCTGGGCCCCTTCCGGCCCCAAATCCTTGACGGATACGGGGATGCCGTAGCGCCGGGCCAGTTCCTGCACCGCCTCGGGGAAGCTCAGGCGGTGGTAATGCATGAGGAAAGAAAAGACGTTTCCACCCACGCCGCAGCCGAAACAGTGGAAGATGCCCTTCTCCGGCGCCACTGTAAACGACGGCTTGGTCTCGGCGTGGAACGGGCACAGCCCCGAAAGATTTCTCCCTTTTTGCGTCAACTTGACATACTGGCCCACCACCTCCTCGATGGAGGCGGCGTCTTTGATCTCCAGGAGCTTGTCTTCAGGGATAAAAGCCATGTAGAAGCCGGTTCTGGGTTTTAGGTTTTGGGTTCCGGGTTAAAAGCTTTTTTTCCTCTCGTTCCCAAGCTCCTGCTTGGGAACGTCCTTGCCCGCCAAGCTCTGCTTGGCGCAGTCTCTAAATTTCCAAAAGATCGATTTCCAACGTCCCTGGCAGCCCGGCCCAATTTCGGGCGCTGGAATATGGCCAATCCTCCGGTTTATCCGCCAGTCCTGCCCTCACCGGGTTATGATGCAGGTAATCCATCTTCTGCCGCAGCATCTCTCCTGAACTGATCTGCTTCGGATGATTCCCTTCCTGCCAAACCTGATGAATGCTGTCGACTTTGTGCTTAAGCTTGTAAAAACTTAACTGGTTCAGCAACCAGGTCTTGTTGTTTTGCTCAGCCAATTTTATGATTTGCCTGGCCGTGTGACTTTTAATCTCTTTGATAATCTTCCCTAAATCGTCTCCCTGGCATATGAGATGGAAATGATTGTCCATGATCACATAGGCATATATCTTCAATCCTTTGTTGGTTCGTGAATAATTAAAGGCATCTATCAAGACCTCAAAATAGGGTTTCCTGGTAAAAACCGGCAGCCATTCAACTATAGTCGCAGTGATGAAGTATATTTTGTCGGTATCAATAATTTTATATCGCGTCCTCATTTCGAGCGCTCAAAGCAGAGCTTTTGGTCCAAGTGCGTTCCCAAGCAGGAGCTTGGGAACGAGAAAAGATTGATTTTCCCCTCGTTCCCAAGCTCCTGCTTGGGAACGCAATTGCCCGCCAAGCTCTGCTTGGCCAGTGGTGGGGCGGGCTTCCGTGCCTGTTCCCTATTTTATTTCTTTTTCAATTAAATTCCTTATCTTCTTTTCTTCTCTCTGTTCTTTCTCAATTATTGACCTAATAGTTAAAAGCTGCGAAGTTAATTGGGGAAGATTAGTTTGTTTTATTAATTCCTTTAATTTATTGAAATCTTGAATATTGCTCTTATCATGAAGTAAAGAATTGTCGCCAGATAAAAGTGTCAATTTGTGTTTACATAGTTTGCCGAAAATTCCTGCCCTGCAGTTACATTTTGCTGAAACTGCTGTTTGTTCGAAACTAAAAAATAATTCGTAAAAACCACCGTCACTACTCTTGGCATACAAAATAATATCCATCTTTATCCTCTTGGAAATGGTGCATCTAAATAGTAACGAGAGTAATTTTTTAGAGAACTCCCCTTTTACCCCTTTCGCCTTTTCCCCTTTTCCCCCTACTCCTTCAAATCCACCACCGTTACCCCGGGGTTGGCGTCGGCGTGGAGTTCTTTTACCAGGCCGTGGTGCTTCAGGTGGTCCCACAGGGCCCGTTTCAGGCGGCCGGTGCCCACTCCGTGGATAATGTCCACCTTCTCCTGGCCGTGGAGCACCGCCTGGTCGATGAGCCGGTCCACCAGGGGCAGGGCCTCGTCCACCCGCAGGCCCACCAGGTTGAGGCTGGGGAGCCAGGCCGGCGCCCGGTGGTAACCCGAGGCGGTGCCGCCTCTGATGGCCTTGCCGGCCTCGCCCCCCACCGGGGTGACCTCCTCGGGGCTGACCCGGAGCTTGACGCTTCTCGCCTGGACCTCCAGACGGCCGTCCCGGGTGTCAACGGTCAAAATATTGCCGGTCAGACCCAGGGCCGGCAAAAAGACCGTCTGGCCGGGCAGAAACCGGGGCGTCGCGGCCGCGGCCGGGGCTGGTTGAGGTGTCAGGTCCGCCAGCAGTTGCGCCTGGCGCCCGGAAAACTCCTGGCGCAGCTTGCCCCAGGGCTCCTGGCCGCGTTGCAGCCGCCGGACGATGGCCTTAAACTCGACTTCGGCCTCCTTGATGCGGGCCAGGGCGGCGCTCTTGGCTTCGTTGACCAGCCGGGTGCGCTCGGCCTCAAGCTCGGTTTGGCGCGCCTCCAACTCATGTTGGTGCTGCTCGACTTCCGCTTCCCGCTGCTTCAGTTCCGTCTTCTGGCGGGCCAGGTCCTGCTGGGCTGCCTCTACCGTGGCCAGGAGCCGGTAGGCCCGGAGCTCGTCCTGGTTCAGGTAGCCCTCGGCCATCTCCAGGATCTCCGGGGCCAGGCCCATCTCCCGGGCCAGCTTCAAGGCGTTGGAGGCCCCCACCACCCCGTAGGCCAGGCGATAGGTGGGCCGCCGGGTCTCTTCGTTAAAGATCACCGCCACATTTTCAAATCCATCGGTCTTTTGGGCAAAACTCTTGAGGATGGGCAGGTGCGTGGTGGCGGCGCCGTATGCCCCTTGCTTAAAGAAGGCCTGGAGCAGGGCCAGGGCCAGGGCGCCCCCCTCGGTGGGGTCGGTGGCCGTGCCCAGCTCGTCCAGGAGGATGAGCGACGCCTCCGGGAGGTCGGTGAGCATGGTCAGGGCCCGCTTCAGGTGGGCCGAAAAGGTGCTGAGGCTCTGGGACAAATCCTGGGGGTCGCCGATGTCGGCGAAGACCGCCCCAAAGGGGCACATCTCGCTGCCCTCGTCCACGGGAATGGGGATGCCGCTCTGGGCCATGAGGGTCAAAAGGCCCAGGGTCTTCAGGGCCACGGTCTTGCCGCCGGCGTTGGCCCCGGAGATGATAAGAAAGCGGTGCTCGGAGGTGAGCCTGAGGTCAATCGGGATTACGTCCGGGGCGGCGCGATTATCACGCCGCTGCTGCACCAGCAGGGGGTGGCGGGCCTGGCGGAAGTCGGCGCCGCCCTGATTCCGCCAGATGGGCTCTTTGGCCCGGAACTCCTCAGCAAATCTGACCCGTGCCTGGATGGCGTCCAGTTCGCCCAGGGTCGTGAGGGTCAGACGAATGTCGTCGAGATGATTCCGCACCAGGTCGGTGAGCCTTCTCAGCACCGCTTCTTCTTCGCGCTTTTCCCGGTTGTGCAAAAGATTGAGGGCGTTGTTGTGCTCCACAATGGCCAGGGGCTCGATAAACAGGGTGGCCTTGGTCTGGGACTGGTCGTGGATGATGCCGGGAATGGCGCCCCGGTGGTCGGCCTTGATGGGAATGACGTAGCGGCCGTGGCGCTGGGAAATGAGGGGACTCTGGAGGGCGTCCTGAAAGGCCGGTTGGAAAAATTCCTGCTTGATCTGGCGGTTGATCCGCTCCCGGGTGTCGCTCAGTTCACGGCGCACCGCTGCCAGGCCGGGGCTGGCCTGATCCAGGATAAAGTTGTGCGGGCTGATACACTGTTGAATGACCTCGGTGAGCGGGGTCAGGTCCTTGAGATCAGCGGCCAGGGCCAATAGGCGCGGGGTCAGGTTGCCCCCTAAGCCGATATAGCGCCTGAGGTGCCGGGCCAGGCGCAGCACCTGCAAGACCTGGTTGAAGGCCTCGGCGGGCAGTATGCTGCCCCGGACGACGGCCTTGGTCAGCCAGGTGGTCAGGCGGGGAAAATCGGTAAAGGGGATGGGGCCTTCACGGTATTGGAGTTCACGCAATTCGTGGATTTGCCGGAATGGCGCCTGGATCTGGTGCAGATCGGCGAGGGGGGCGAGCCCGCCCAGAAAATCCCGCCCGATGTCAGACAGGGCGTAAGTCTGAACCACCCGGAGAAGCTGAGGAAACTCCAGGGCAGTCAAGGTTGGCTCTGGCATAGCACTCCAGGTTTCCGTTTGAGGGTGGAAGGTCTATGAACCCAGACGCTGCTGCGCGATGTCTCGAATTACCTTGCCGTCAGCCAGGCCGGCGAGGCGGGCCATGGCGTTTTTCATTACTTTTCCCAGGTCGTTTGGGCCGGTAGCCCCCAGTTCGGCAATGACCGCGTTCACTGCCGCGGCCATCTCTTCGGGGCTCAGTTGCGGTGGCAAAAAAGAGAGGAGGACACTGAGTTCCTCCTCTTCTTGTCGTGCAAGTTCGGGTCGGCCGGCCTTGGTGTACTCGGCTATGGCCTCCCGACGCTGCTTTGCCTGAGTGTTGATGGTTGCCTGCAGCTCGGCTTCGGTGAGCGGACGTCTAACGTCCACCTCGCGGTAACGGATGGCACTTTTCAACAGCCGCAAGGTGGACGTCGCCACCGGTTGTTGGTTTTTGATGGCCTCTTTTAAGGCCTGATCCAGCCGCTGATAAAGGGACATCAATTGCCCTCAATTTTCCGCAGCTTCTTCAAAGCCCGCTTTTTGGCCGCCAAAATCTTCTTCTTCCGCTTAATGCTGGGCTTTTCGTAATGTTCCCGCTTGCGAATCTCAGAGAGAATCCCGGCCTTTTCGCACTGTTTCTTGAAGCGCTTTAAGGCGACCTCGAAAGGTTCGTTGGGTTTTACCCTGACGCCGGGCATCCATCTCGCCTCCTCCCGTGGTCAGATAGCACCGGTCGTTCCCAACCTCTTACTGTTGGTGAATCGGGTACTCCAGAAGATTGGTGGGGCCGACATGGTGATTATGCTTGAAACATTTATTGTTTATCATCTATTTCAAAACTGTCAAGAGGTTTTGTGTGGAAACTTAAGGTACAAATGAATTTCCCGGCTTCAGAAAAAATATTTGGCGCAAGTGGCTCCGGTTAGCGTATCATGGCGCGATTATTAACCGGAGCATAAAAGAACGTGCGCCACCGTAGGGGCGCTTCGCGAAGCGCCCCTACAAGCAATCAATAGTAATGCTCCCAATTAATAACCAAATTTAACCCCGGGGTGAGGTATGCGGCGTCTAACAATGTGCTCCCTGGTCTGGTTGGCCGTCTGGCTGTTGGCGACGGCGGGCTGCGTCACCGTCAAGGTGAACCTGTTCGAAGAGCCGGGCCCCTTGAAGGAAAAAACCATCTCGGGCTATGGCCGGGACAAGATCCTGCTCATGGAGGTCACCGGCGTCATCCTGGAAGGGCCGCACCGCATCCTGGGGCTGGGGCAGGAAGTGACCTCGCCCAACCGGATCAAGGAAGAGCTGGAAAAAGCAGCCCTTGATGACCGCGTCAAGGCGGTGGTCTTGAAGATTAATTCCCCGGGAGGCACCGTGAGCGCCGCGGATGTCATTCTCCACGAACTCAAGGCCTTCAAGGCGGCCAAAGGTGTGCCGGTGGTGGTCTGCCTCCAGGGCCTGGCCACTTCCGGGGGCTACTACGTGGCCCAGGCCGGGGACACCATCATTGCCTATCCCACCTGCATCACCGGTTCCATCGGGGTTATTGCCATGAAGTTCAACCTCCGGGGACTGATGGACAAGTTCGGTGTGGACGACGATGTGGTCAAGAGCGGCAAATGGAAGGATTTCTGGTCCCCGTTCCGGGCTGCCACCCCCCAGGAGAAGGAGATGATGCAGCAGGTCATCGATGATTTTTACCGGGGGTTTGTGGACGTGGTGGCCCAGGGGCGGCACTTGAGCCTGAAAAAGACCCGGGAAGTGGCCGATGGCCGGATCTTTACCGCCTCCCAGGCCCGGGACCTGGGTCTGGTGGACCAGTTGGGCTACCTGGACGATGCCCTGGAGTTGGCCAGGGTCAAGGCGGGCCTGGAGGCCCCCAAGGTCATCACCTATCACCGCCCCGGCAGCTACAAGCCGACGATTTACTCGCTCATGCCTGATCTGGACATGGCGGGGCCCCAGTTCTTGTACCTCTGGTGGGCCGGAGGCACCTGAGGTCAGAGCCGTCAGACCGGCCCCGATGAATAATTTTCAAGGTCTGCGCCCCGCAACCGATAAGGAAGGTAAGGAATCAATCCGGTGTGCCGGGCAGGGGGCCGGGAAGTAGATCCTTACATTATAACGAGGCGGCGGCTTTATTTTGGCTGAGAACAAAATTGTATGGATTATTAACTTTCTTGATATTAGGGTAGAAAATAGATAAAATAGGTGCAAATTCAATAGGTCTAAGGTTCTGGCACCGTTGCTCCCTGCCACCAAAGCTACTGGGTAAGGAGAGGGACATTACGAGATCAACCTATGGATTTGT
>JAUSOZ010000129.1 GCA_030655955.1 Deltaproteobacteria bacterium | reverse complement strand
AAGTCGGTGCGCGGTGCGCACCCTACAAGTACTGGTGCGTAAGACGCACCCTACGGGATCTTTTCGAAGCAGAGGACGACCTTAATCCAAACCGGATTTCATGATACAATGGCAATGACCGAAACCAAGCTCTGGACGATAGAAAAGGAACTCTGGGTGGAAAACCGCCTGGGACTGCACGCCCGGCCGGTGGCAAAAATCGCCACCGCGGCGCAGCAATTCGACGCCGACATCACCCTGGATAAAGAAGGCCTGGTGGTTAACGCCCGGGATTTACTGGACGTCCTGGCTTTGGACTGCCCCCAGGGAACCAGGCTGGTGCTGCGGGCCCGGGGGCCCCAGGCCCGGGAGGCGGCCACCTCCATCACCTCCCTGTTCGCCCGCAAGTTTGAGGAAACATGACCCGCAAGAATCGCCTGCTCGAAGGTATTGCCGCTTCCCCCGGCATTGTCATGGGGACGGCCCACGTCCTGACCCAGGAAGGCCAGGTTTCGACGCGCCTGCTCTACAACGACCAGGAGGTTGCCGATGAGTTGATGCGCTTCAATCGGGCGGTGGACCAGACGGAAGAGGAACTCACCCGCCTCCGGAGGGAAATCGCCGAAGATTTAAAGGAACATGCCCATATCCTGGAGCTGCACCTGCTTATTCTCCGGGACCGGATGCTGCTCCTGGAGACCCAGAAGCTCATCAAGGAGCAGAACTTTAACGCCGAGCGGGCCCTGTATCAGGCTTTCCTGAAGATCAAGGAAGTGTTCCAGCGCATCGGGGACAAACACATCCGGGGGCGCATCCAGGACGTGGAGGCGGTCTACCGCCGCCTGCGGGGCCACCTGACCGGCCGGGGCGCCAGCAAGACCTTTGAGTTTCCCGAACCGGTGATCATCGTGGCCCGGGATTTGTCCCCGGCGGAAACCACCCACATGTCCAGTTCCCAGGTGCTGGGATTTATCACCGAGCGAGGCGGCAAGACCTCCCACACGGCCATCATCGCCCATTCCCTGGAGATCCCGGCGGTAGTGGGGCTGGACAACGCCACCCTGGAGATCGCGTCTGGAGAGGAGGTCATCGTCAACGGCCTCAGCGGCCGGGTGATCGTCAATCCCGACGAGGCCATGCGCCGGAGTTACGAGGTCCGCCGGGAGGAATTCGAGACCTTCAAGTGGGAAGTGACCCAGGGCAGTTCCCTGCCGGCGGTGACCAGCGACCGCCATCCCACCCGGGTGCTGGCCAACATCGAGCAGCCGGATGAAGTCTCCCTGGCCCAGAAATACGGGGCCGATGGGGTCGGCCTCTACCGCACCGAATTCCTCTACCTGCGCCACCGCCAGTTGCCCACGGAAGAGGAACTGTTCCAGCATTACCGGCAGGTGGTGGAGACCATGGCCCCCCGGGAGGTTACCATCCGCACCCTGGACATCGGGGGCGACAAGTTTCTTTCCCCTCTGGAATATGCGCCGGAGATGAACCCGGCCCTGGGGCTCCGGGCCATCCGCTTTTGCCTCAAGGAGCAGAAGATTTTCCGGACCCAGATCAAGGCCATCCTCCGGGCCTCGGCCTTCGGTACGGTTCGGGTCATGTTCCCCCTGATCTCCAGCCCCCGGGAGCTGCACGACGCCCGATTGCTGCTGGAGTCGGTGAAAGGAGAACTGGCCAGGGAAGATATCGCCTTTGATCAGTAATTACCGGGGGGGGCCATGATCGAGGTGCCCGCCGCCGTCACCCTGGCGGATTTGTTGGGCCGGGAGGCGGATTTTTTCAGCATCGGCACCAATGACCTGATCCAGTATGCCCTGGCCATCGACCGGAGCAACAAGAGTGTGGCGGACATGTACGAGCCCCTGCACCCGGCGGTGATGCGCATGGTCCGGGACGTAGTTAAGGTCAGCCGGAAGCTGGGCATCCGGGTGGCCATGTGCGGCGAGATGGCCGGCGACCCGCTCTATATCCCGGTACTCCTGGGGTTGGGCGTGGAAGAGTTCTCCATGAACCCCAACTCCATTCCGGTGGTGAAAAGGGTCATCCGCATGACCTCCCTGGGCGAGGCCACCAAAATCGCCCGCCGGGCCCTGACCCTGGCTACGGTTGAGGAAGTCAACGAGTACGTCAACACCGAGATGGATCACCGTTTTCCGGATATTTTCCGGTTCGGGCGGCCCCTGGTCGTCAATCGAGTCCTATGAAAGAAGACAACCTCAAGATCATCTGCCGGAACCGGAAGGCTTTGTTCGAATATGCCATCGATGCCTTGTATGAAGCCGGGCTGGTGCTGAAAGGGACGGAAGTCAAGTCCCTGCGCCAGGGGAAGGCCAACATCAGCGACGCCCACGCCCGCTTTAAGGACGGTGAGCTCTTCCTGTACAATGTCCATATCAGCCCCTATACCCATGCGGCGCTGGACAGCCACAACCCGGAGAGGCCCCGCAAACTCCTGCTGAACCGCTGGGAACTGAAGCGCCTGTTGGGCAAGACCCAGGAGAAGGGCTATACGCTGATTCCCTTGCGCATGTACTTCAGGAATGAACATGCCAAGGTGGAGATCGCCCTGGCGCGGGGGAAAAGGAAATACGACAAGCGACAGACTATCCGGGACCGGGAGGAGAAGCGGGACATGGAGCGGGCCCGGAAGCAGCGGTGATAACAGGGAGCAGTGAGTGGTAAGCAGAGAGTTTTCATCTGAAGACTCAGGATTGGCGAAGGCGCGGCGAATGTAGCGCATGTAGGGTGCGCACTGCGCACCAAGTCTTTATTTGCCAGAAAAGTCAGGGGCAGATGTCCACCTTTTTTCCCTGCATGGCGTACTCCAAGGGATGAGTGTAAGAGCATGGATTTTTTTGCCAAGCTTGCCGACAATCGTATCCGGGAGGCCATTGAGGCCGGCCACTTCGACAACCTCCAGGGCAAGGGCCAACCCCTCAACCTGGAGGACGACAGCCATATTCCCCCGGACCTGCGCATGGCCTACAAGATCTTGAAAAACGCCGACTGCCTGCCGCCGGAGGTGGTGCTGCGCCAGGAAGTGGTGCAGCTGCAAGACCTGGTGGCCGCCATGCCGGATGAGGCCGAGAAGCTCAAACAGATGCGCCGCCTCAACTTTCTGATCATGAAGCTCAATATGATGCGGCCGGTGTCACCCGAGTTGCTGGAGCACGACCTCTACACGCCCAAGGTCCTGGAACGCCTGGAGTCGAAGAAATAGGCCTCAACATGTAGGGTGCGCACTGCGCACCATGACTGTTACCGTCAAGACCACTTCCCCCGCACTCTAACCCTCTCCCCCATTGGGGGAGAGGGGAAAAGAAGGGACCGATTTAATGCTCTGCCTTCGAAAAGTTCTTCCGGTGGCACAGGCTTTCCAGCCAGTGCGGACCGCCTGGCGGGCGTGAAGGCCCGCCCCACCAACCTTTTCATGCTTTACGGGTAGGCCAAAGACCCATGAGTTACTGCCATCATGAAAAACCCCGCCCCCCTCACCCCAACCCTCTCCCCCCGTTTCGGGGGGAG
>JAUSOZ010000126.1 GCA_030655955.1 Deltaproteobacteria bacterium | reverse complement strand
ATCCCCGCTTACCCGTGCCGGACGGTGGCCTTAAGGTTAAAACGGCCCAAGAGTAGCATAACCATTCCCTCCCTGGAATGTTGCGCCGTAGTTGGCAAAATTGTCCGGCCAGACTTTTTTGCCAATATTTTTTTTTATTACACCAAAATCAATTAAATTTCAATTGAATAATTAATTTTATATAACTCCTATGAGTGCTCCAATTCATCGTAAGCCCCATAACTCATTTTAATGCTTGTGTTTTATGACTTAAACAGTGTGCAGAATTTTGGCGCTCTCTTTAGATGACGCCGCCAAATGGCGCCTCCCACCAGACCCTGGTGCCCGGCCACATAGATTTTTGCGTCAGGTTCCATGATGCTTCTGGCTGCTCCCTTTAGCTGGCGGCGCGAGGTTGCCGCCTCATTATGGGATCTCGATAATAACCCTTGAGGAGAGGGGGCCAGGGGCTTTGCCGGTTTTTGCGTGAGCAACCTCCGGCGTTACCCAACTACCCCAAACTCTCCCTACCCGGCCCCACTCCCCGTTAACGCGGCAAGTCAGTTGAGCCTTGGGGCCCGAGGCCGTTTTCCTGCCGCAGACGCTGGATCACGTCCTGGCACTGGCGCAGATCGATGAGATCCTGGATATCGGCATCCACCATCAGGCGCACCAATTCCCGGAAGCTGACCCGAGGCTCCCAGCCCAGGCTACGCCTGGCCTTGCCGGCATCGCCCAATAAATAGTCCACTTCCGTGGGCCGGAAGTACTTCGGGTCAATCTCGACGTATTCCCGCCAGTCCAGGTCGGCATGGGAAAAGGCTTCTTCCAGGAACTCCCGGACCGAATGGGCCTCCCCGGTGGCGATCACCATATCTTCCGGGGTGTCCTGCTGCAACATGAGCCACATGGCTTCCACATAATCCGGGGCATAGCCCCAATCGCGCCGGGCCTCCAGGTTGCCTAAGTAGAGTTTTTTCTGCAAGCCGAATTTGATCCTCGCCACCGCCCGGGTGATCTTTCGGGTGACAAAGGTCTCCCCCCGGCGGGGAGATTCGTGGTTGAACAGGATGCCGTTGACCGCGAAGAGGCCGTAACCTTCCCGGTAGTTGCGCGTCATCCAGTAGGCATAGAGTTTGGCCGCGGCATAGGGGCTCCGGGGGCACATGGGGGTCGCTTCATTCTGGGGCGGCGGGGAGTCGCCAAACAGTTCGCTGGACGAGGCCTGGTAAAACCGGGTCTTGATGCCGCTGCGCCGGATAGCCTCCAGGAGCCGGATTACCCCCAGGCCGGTCACATCCCCAGTATATTCCGGGATGTCGAAGCTGACCCGCACATGGCTCTGGGCGGCCAGGTTATAGATTTCGTCCGGTTGGATATTGTAGATCAGATGGCTGAGCTGCCCGGAGTCGTTCAGATCTCCATAATGGAGCAAAAGACGGGCCCCGGCTTCATGCGGGTCGACATACAGATGGTCAATACGCCTGGTATTGAAGGTGCTGGACCGGCGCACCAAACCATGCACTTCATAACCCTTGGCCAGGAGGAACTCGGCCAGATAGCTGCCGTCCTGTCCGGTGATCCCGGTAACCAGCGCCTTATTACCCCGACTCATAGCAAACTCCCTGTAATCCCTCTCTGCTTTTCAGCCTGCCGCCAGGCGTATCCAATCTCAATAAGCGTGACTGTCTTTAAAACCCCGGAAAATCGTCAGGAAGATGATCTGCAAATCGAACCACAATGACCAACGACGCAGATATTCCAGGTCAAATTCCACCCGTTTTTCCATCTTTTCCAGGGTTTCGGTCTCCCCGCGCCAGCCATTGATCTGGGCCCACCCGGTGAGGCCGGGCCTGACCTTGTGCCGGAGCATATAACCCGGAATGAGACGGCGATAGTACTCATTGTGCGCCACCGCATGGGGCCTGGGCCCCACTATGGACATGGAACCGTTGAGGACATTGAAAAACTGGGGCAACTCATCCAGGCTGGTGCGCCGCAACCATTTGCCCAATGGGGTCACCCGGCTGTCGTCCTTGACCGTCTGGGGAATATGCTGGCCGTCTTCACAGACTCTCATGGTGCGGAATTTATAGACTATGATCTCAGAGCCATCCAGGCCATAGCGGCGTTGCCGGAAGATTATGGGGCCCGGAGACGTCAACTTCACCCCCAGGGCAATCAAGACGAGCAGCGGCGACACCAGAATCAGGATCAGACTGGCCAGCACCAGGTCTTCGGCCCGCTTGAGCCAGCCGTTCACCCCGAAGAAGGGGGTTTCCCACAAAGCGACCAGCGGTATGCCGCGCAAATCGGTCAGACTGGCCGAAAACAGCGAGAAAATAAAGACATCCGGCACATAATAGACCGAGGCGGTGGTGTCCCGGAGGGATTCCACCACCGCTCTGAGGCGGTCTTCGGCCCGCAAGGGCAACGCCAGGTAGACCATGACGACCTGTTGTTGCTGCACGAACCCGATCATCTCGTCCAGGGTACCCAGCACCGGATAGCCTTGGTGATCCAGGTGGATTTCGCCCGTGACCCTATCATCGAAAAACCCCAGGAGGCGCATCCCCAGCCAGGGAGTCTCCACCACGTTTTGGGCCACCCGCCGTCCCAGGTCCCCGGCCCCGGCAATGACCACGGTGCGTGAGTTGCGGCCTTGCTGCCGCAGCCAGCGCAAGCCCCAAAAGACCTGTAAGCGCATAACTATCAGGGCCACGGGGACTATCACCACCCAGGTGAGCAGGACTTTCCGGGAAAAATGCACCGAGGTCTTGGTCACGTAACCCAGCATCATGAGGATGGCTACGATCACCAGCCAACCCAAAAAAACCCGGCGCACCAAACGGATTAAATTGGCGCCGCGCCAGGGCTGATAGAGTTGGGCGGCTCGAAAGACCATAATGGTCAACAGGAAGGTGACCAGCCCCAGGGCCTGGAATATAAGGCGAAAAGATTCCCCACAGGCCCAGCAGGTGAGAAACAGCAGCGCGACCACTACGATCCCGTCCAGGAGCCACTGCAACCGGGAGAGGATCCAGCGGTATTCATCGAAAATGCCCTGGCGACGATCAATCACCTGCAACTCTCCTGCTGGAACCGTTTCTTACCCACAGCCAGCCCTGGCCATGACCCGGCGGCTCGACCGGTTTTTATCCGGTCCCGACCCTCATCTCACCTAGCCTGGTTAACCAGACCATAAAGTAAACGTTCCCATTCTGCCATAATTTTATCACGTCCCAACCAGGCTTCGGCAAATTGACGGGCCTTAAGCCCCATTCTTTTCCGGGCATCTTCATCCTGGGCCAGGTGATT
>JAUSOZ010000125.1 GCA_030655955.1 Deltaproteobacteria bacterium | reverse complement strand
CGGTAGATCACCCCGGTGGAACCGCCGAAAAACATCATCGGGCCGAAGACCGCCGAGAGCACCAACCCGATGCCGATCAGGGCGCTGGTGATTTCTCCCATGGACTTGCGGGTCGCCTCCCGGGGCGGGAGCCCCTCCTCGCTCATGATCCGTTCCACGTTTTCCACCACCACGATGGCGTCGTCCACCAGCAGACCGATGGCCAGCACCATGGCGAACATGGTCAGCATGTTGATAGAGAACCCGAACAAGCCCAAGACGGCGAAGGTTCCCAGGATCACCACCGGCACCGCCAGGGTTGGAACCAGAGTGGCCCGGATGTTTCCCAGGAAAATATACATCACCAGAAAGACCAGCAGAATCGCCTCGAACAGGGTCCAGACCACCTCGTCGATGGCCACCTTCACGAAAGGTGCCGTATCATAGGGGTAGATGACCTTCATGCCATGGGGGAAGTACCTGGACAGCTCCTGCATCTTCGCCTTGACGCCATCAGCGGTTTTCAGCGCATTGGCGCCGGCGGCCTGCCGGACGGCCAGGGCGGCCGCGGGTTTGCCGTTGAAAAGCACGTTGGCTCCGTACCGCTCGGTCCCAAGCTCAGTCCGCCCGACGTCGCGCACGCGCACGATGGAGCCGTCAGGGTTGATGCGCAGCGGGATGGCGCCGAACTCTTCCGGGGTCTTGAGCAGGTTCTGGACGATGATGGAGGCGTTCAACCGCTGGCCTTCAACTGCCGGAATCCCGCCGAACTGGCCGGCGGAAATCTCCACGTTGTAGGCCTGCAGCCCCCGGATGACATCTTCCATGGTCATACGGTAATCGTTCAATTTATCGGGGTTGAGCCAGACCCGCATAGCATACTGGGAAGTGAAGACTTCCACTTCACCCACTCCCGGTACCCGCGCCAGCACCTGCTCGATGTTGGCCTGCGCGTAATCCGCCAGGTCAAATTCATCCATGCTACCGTCTTCCGAGGTCAGGGCCACAATAATCAGATAGTTTCTGGTCGATTTGCTGACCTTGACGCCCTGGCGCTGCACCACATTGGGCAAACTCGCCATGGCGAGTTGGAGCTTGTTCTGCACCTGGGCCCAGGCAAGGTCAGGATCGGTCCCCGGGGCGAAGGTGAGCTCGATCCTGCCGGCGCCAGACGCATCGCTGGTGCCGGACATGTATAGCAGCTTGTCGAATCCGGTCATCTTCTGTTCGATGATCTGGACCACGCTGTTTTCCACGGTTTCGGCCGAAGCCCCGGGATAAAAGGCGTCAATGGCGATAGACGGAGGGGCGATGGGCGGATACTGGGAGATGGGCAAATTGTAGATAGCCAGACCGCCCGCCAGCATCATGATGATGGCGATGACCCAGGCGAAGACCGGACGGTCCAGAAAAAAGTTCGATAACATCGCGGTCCTCCGTCAGTGCGATTCTGGGGTCGGGGGTTTCGGGTTTGCGGCTGCGGCGCCAGCCTTGGGGCCCTCCCAGGCAACGGCCTTGACGGTGGCGCCCGGCCGCACGTTCAGCATGCCCTCGACGATCACGCGGTCTCCGGCCGACAGTCCGGAGGAAACGAGCCATTGGTCGCCGAGGGCACGATTGAGTTTCAGCTGCCGCTGCTGCACCTTGCCGGACTCATCGACCACCAGGGCGACAGGGTCCCCTTTGGGAGTGCGGCTCACCCCTTGTTGCGGGACCAGGATGGCCTGTGGTGCGATACCCTCCTGCACTGCGGCCCGCACGAACATGCCCGGCAGGAGCAGGTGGTTCGGGTTCGGGACCACGATACGCAGGGTGAAAGAGCCGGTCGCCGGGTCTACCGTGACGTCGCGGAATTGCAGGGTGCCTTCCTGAGGGCACAGGTTTCCGTCTTCCAGGAGGAGGCAAACTTTTCTCCCGTTTTTGCCATCGGCGCTGAGCCGCCCGGCTTCCAGGTTGCGTTTCAGCCGCAGCAGCTCGGCCGACGATTGGCTAACATCCACGTAAATGGGGTCGAGCTGTTGGATGGTGGCCAGGGACGTGGGCTGATAGGCCGTCACCAGGGCGCCGTCCGTGACGCTGGACTTGCCGATGCGCCCGGATATGGGCGCGATGACCCGGGTGTAGCCCAAATTGATGCGGGCCGCTTCCACCGCCGCTTTCCAATATTCAATCTCGGCCCGGGCCTGTTCCACGGCGGCGGCCGCGTCGTCGTAATCCTGCTTGCTGACCGCCTTGTCCACCAGCAATTCCTTGTAGCGTTCGGTCTTCAACCGGATTGACGGCAGATTGGCCTGGGCTTTGCCGAGGGAAGCCTTGGCGGAGTCAAGCGCCACCTGAAAGGGGGCGGGATCAATCTGGTAAAGCAGTTGTCCCGCTTTGACATCGGAGCCCTCCCGGAACAACCGCTTTTGTATGATGCCATTGACCTGAGGGCGGATTTCCGCCACCAGGTAGGGAGACGTACGGCCCGGCAGCTCGGTGGTCAGCTCAACCTGCTGCGGCTGAATGATCACCGTGGCCACTTCCGGGACCGGGGGCGTGGCTTGCTTCCCGTCCCCGCGGCCGCAGCCGCCCAACCAAATCGTCAGAGCCAGCAAAGCCACAGCACATGTAAGTGGTGCATAAACCTTCCTGTTCATTTGCATCGTAAATCTCCCAATATCTTAATGAGCGTATTCAGTTTGCAAACCCGAGCACGAAATCACGGCTCAATCAGTCCTCTGAAGAAAATATTCAAAATAGTGTCCGGATCTTCCGGGTAAGGATGTCGGTCGGGAGCGTCGAGCCAGAGAAGCAGAGAAGCATCGATGACGCTATCAAGAGCTGCAGCCAGGTAATAGGGGGCGGCGATTTTCTTGAACCGTTGGTTTTTGATCCCGCGGTCAAAGATCGTGGCAAGTCTCTCCAGGAAGTTGTAATATCGTTTTCGCACCTCCTCATCCAGGCCCGCCTTAATGTTGAAGCTCGCCCCTCTCCTCTCAGCCAGAAACAGGCGAACGAAGGGAAGATTGCTGCGAAACCTTTCCCCTCTTGTCCGGACATAATTTCGCAGTTTTTCAACCTCGTCACCCGGCTGTTCAATCGCCCGCGTGATTGCATCTTCGAACTTGTCGCATTGCTCCAAAACCAGGGCCTTGTACAGGTCCTCCTTGTTCTGGAAGAACTTGTAAA
>JAUSOZ010000177.1 GCA_030655955.1 Deltaproteobacteria bacterium | reverse complement strand
TCTTTAAGAAACCCGAAACCCCGGCTTACGAGCCTCCCAAGATGGCTGAGGCCGAAGTGGAAAAATATAAGGCGGAAGTTGATCGCCTGAAATCAGAAATCGAAGACCTGAAAAAATAGTTTCAACGCCCAACCAGGCTTCAGACCCCCGGTTCCGCACTGGAGCCGGGGGTTATCTCCCCGGAAGTCACCCGGACTATTTCCCCATTGGCGGTGCGCACGAGCAAGGCCCCGTCTGGAGCTACGTCCAGGGCCTGGCCGGATATTTCCCGGTGTCCCTGGCGCACGGTGACCATCTTCCCCAAGGTCACGGTGGAGCCCTTCCACTCTTCCAGGATTTCGGCAAACCCCTGGTTTAAAAATCGGCCGTACAACGCCTCGAATTCCTCCAGCCAGGCCTGCAGGAGGTTGACCCGGGAAAACGTCCTCCCAGCCGCCAGGGCCAGGGAAGTGGCCGTCGCGGCCAGATCAAAGGGAAACCCCGGGTTGTTGACGTTCAGTCCCAAACCCACCACGACATGGCGGATGCGGTCGCTCTCCGTCTCCATCTCGGTGAGGATACCCCCCAGCTTTTTGCCGTTTAAGATCAGGTCATTGGGCCATTTGATCCCCGGCGCCAGCCCCGCCACCCGGCGGACCGCCCGGACCACGGCCACGGCTGTTGTCAGGGTGATCTGGGGCAACTCCATGGGCGGCAGCATCGGGCGCAACACCAGGGAGACGTAGAGCCCGACTCCCGGGGGTGAATCCCACTCCCGGCCCAACCGGCCCCGGCCACCGGTCTGGGCTTCCGCCACGACCACGGTGCCTTCCGGGGCGCCCTGGGCCGCCAGTGCCTTGGCCAGATCATTGGTGGAATTTAGGGTCTCGAAATAGTGTACCGGCCCCATAAACAAAAAGGTCTTGAGTCCCTGGAGAACTTCTTCCGGCAGGAGCTTGTCCGGGACGGCCAGGAGGCGATAACCCCGCCGGGGTGAGCCCTCGATGACATAACCCTGGGCCTTGAGACGGTGGACCCGCTTCCATACCGCCGCCCGGCTCAGACCCAACTGGGCCGCCAGAAACTCCCCCGAGACGGCGTCGGCGGCGCCCCGTAGGATCTGCAACACCGCCGCCAATCCCTGGTCTGGACTTTTAGCGGCTGTCACTGGGAGGTCCGTTACTTGGGCACGCCGATAACTGGCGTTTGAGGGAGTTATTGTAGACCGCGGCCCCCAGCAGCACCCCCGCCACGAACCCCACCACCCCGGCCAGCGGCGTCGGGGACATGAGAAGCGCAATGCACGTGCCGGTGAGTCCGTAGGCCAGGGGAATGTAAATCTGGGCCGCACTGAACTGGCAACCCGGCGTTAGCGCCAGGATGAGGCAAAAGGCCACCACCCGCACTCGCCACCCGAAGCCCTTTACCCCTTGCCGCCTATGCATGACCAATGATCCTGACGCGCTGCCGATTCCGGTTAGATGAAACAAACTTACTAGTTAACTTTAAATGGGGTAGTGGTAAAATTATTCCCCTTCATAGAGACGCAGGCGCAAACACGCCTCTGCACAGCCTATAAAGCCTGTGCCACCGGAACCCCAAAACCTAAAACCCAGAACCCAAAACCCGCCTTAAAGCCTCTGCCACAGCATCAACACAAACACCAGGCCCATACCCAGGTGCAGCGTTAACGTCAGCCTGGCCAGCAGCGTCAGCCGCCTCTCATCCCGGTAGGCTTTACGCTTCACCAACTCCTGATTAATCACCGCCAGGAGCAAGAGGGGCCAGAGCCCGAACCGCCAGGGCAGGCTTGCTGCCGGGAAGATCAGGATTAGCGCCAAGCCGATGATGGTGAGAACATTATTTATGGTAAAAATCAGGGCCCCGGTCGTTGGCGCCACCCGGGTCGCCAGGGTACCCGAACCCGGCGCGGCCTCGGGGCCGGGAGTTCCGTAGATCAGAAACAGGTTAAAGCCGGTGAAGGTCAGGGGCAGGCCGTAGAGCAGGACCTCGGTCAGCAGCTGGCCGCATTGCAGGTACAGCCCCGTAAGCACCGGCAGCAGGCCGAAGCAGAACCCTCCTAACACCTCTCCCAGGCCCCGGCGATGCCATGCCAGGGGCGGGGCAAAGGCGAAATACCCCCCAAGCATGCCCAGACCGCCCAGGGGAATCGTGAAATCGCCGGTGCGCCAGCCGAACTGCAGGGCCAGCCCCAGAACCGCCGCCACCGCCAGGGCCGCATAGGCCGGGGTTTTTGGCTGCCGGGCCAATGTCATTTTCCAGGCCGGGCACCGGCCAGCTCCGGGGCAGAAGGCTTCCCGGCCGGCAAAGGCCGCCAGGATCAGGGCCGCCACCGCCAGGCTGCCCGCTCCCAAAACCCCCGGGCGCATCGGCAATCCCGACACCCCCGCCAAGAGCGCCCCTACCCATAGCGGCAGACAGCCGGCCAGCAGAAACGGCAGTGGCGGGATCAGGCTGGTCAAAAACTTTGCGGCTGTGGCACCCATGCGTATCGTTATCCAGGAGATGTTTTCTTATTTATGTCATAACCCGGGAACAGGTCAAGGAATTTCCCGGACATAAGCTATCAGCACTCAGCACTCAGCTATCAGCAAAAACAAGAACTCATCAAATCTGGTCGATAAAGATTGATTTACTGAAATAATACAACTGATTATTATAATTCATGTAATGCATGCAGCTGACCGCTGAAAGCTGATAGCTGAAGGCTTACTCCCGGACTTCCCGCCTTCCGGCCGCAACCGCCAAGGGAAGGCGGCACACGGGCTACTGATACTTCTTTGCCAACCAACGATAATTCTCTTGTAGGGGCGGACCCATGTGTCCGCCCTCAGGTTAGGCGCACACGCGGGTGCGCCCCTACAGTTCCGCATTTTTTGATTGCGACTCGGTATGAGTCGCCCCTGGCGCCCCGGCTTCCATGCCGGGGAACCGGCGGGGGCGACTCGTTAAGGGGCCATTGGCGGCTTTGGGATCGCTGACCGGGGGGGGGCAGGCGGGCGGGCCGCCTGCCCCCATCCTCCGGTGCGTTGAGCCAACGCTTGCCGCCGCATAAGCCATGTTTGGCGTATTTTGGCGGCTCGCCTCGCTTGACAAACTCCTGGGAGGCCAGTATATTTAAAAAGTTTTAGTGCTGGGCCGTTAGCTCAATTGGTAGAGCAAGTGACTCTTAATCACTAGGTCCGGGGTTCGACCCCCCGACGGCCTACCAATGATATCAAGGGGTTAGCCAAATTGGCTAACCCCATTTTTATGCTGGGGTAGCATTTGGGGTAGCAAATCTACCTTCGGTAGGATTTTGAGGGGATCACGGTGGGATGGGGCCTCAATCAGGATTTTTTGGGGTAGCATCCGGGGTAGCACGACCCCCAACTCACCGCAGAGACCACTATTGGGGACCGGAATCACGGCCAC
>JAUSOZ010000117.1 GCA_030655955.1 Deltaproteobacteria bacterium | reverse complement strand
CAGTGGTCCCGCTCTTTATCCTGGGAGGGGTAATTTATCACCAGTTCAGCGTCTCGTATACCGCCAAGATCAAAGACAATATGAAGACGCTGGCGGAAAATCGCGCCGGTTCCGTTGATCTCTTTCTGGATGAGAGGATTTCCCAGCTTACTGGCTTGGCGAATACGCACTCCCTGGAACAACTGAAAGACGAAGACTATTTAAATAAAGTCTTTAGTATTATTCAGACCCGCTCCAAATCATTTTTGGACCTGGGAGTCATCGACCAGGAAGGCAACCACCTGGCCTATGTAGGACCATATTATAACCTGTTAAAAAAAGTAAATTACCACGATGAGAAATGGTTTCATGAGGTAATGGCCACCGGGGTGTACGTCAGCGATGTATTTCTGGGATTCAGGAAAATCCCCCACTTCATCATTGCGGTCATGGTGCGGGAGAAGAACAATATCTGGATCCTCAGGGCCACCATCGATTCGGACATCATCGACAATATCGTGCGGGCCGCCTGGATCGACAAGAAAGGCGACGCCTTTATCATCAACCGGGAAAACGTTTTGCAGACCATGCCGCGCTTTGGCGGCAAGGTCATGGAGCCCCCCAAGGCGCCCGACTTCGCCGCAGCTACCGGTACCGCAGTGGAGGATCTGGACTTTCAGGGCGAGACCTTCCTCTATGCCACCAGCATCATCAAACTGAAAAAGTGGGTCCTGGTGATCCGGGAAGATCCCACCGAGCAACTGACACCGCTGCTGCAGGCCAGATTTCTGGCGGTGTTAATCGCCCTGGGGGGCGTGTTGCTCATTATCATCGGGGCGTACTTTACCACCCGGGCCATGATGAAGGAACTGGAGCAGATGGACCGGAAGAAGGCGGCCAGCGATGAAATGGCAATACAATCCAGCAAGATGGCGGCCCTGGGTAAGATGGCGGCGGGCATTGCCCATGAAATCAACAACCCCCTGGCCGTGATCGGCGAAAAGGCGGGGTGGATGAAGGATCTGCTGGGCATGGAGGATATGGATGGAAGTGAGAACTTTCAAGAACTATTGGATGCGGTGAACAAGATCGAGTATCATGTGGTGCGGGCCAGGACGGTGACTCACCGCCTTCTGGGGTTTGCCCGGCGGATGGAGCCCATGGCCGAGCGGATCAACGTGAACGAAATCCTGGATGAGAGTATCGAGTTTTTGAAGAACGAGGCCCGCTACCGGAGCATCGAGATCCAGGCGAATTACGCCCCGGACCTGCCGTTGACCACTACGGACCAGGCCCAGCTGCAGCAGGTGTTCCTGAACATTATCAACAATGCCATCGACGCCATTGGCAAAGATGGGGAAATCACTATCAATACCAGAATTACCAAGAATAACGAAATACGCGTTGAGATCCACGATAATGGCCCGGGGATTCCCAAAGAGGTATTACAGAAAATCTTCGACCCCTTTTTTACCACCAAGGAGGTGGGCAAGGGCACCGGCCTGGGTTTATCCATTTCTTACAGCATTATAGAAAAGTTGGGCGGCAGAATCATGGTGGCCAGCGAAGAAGGCCAGGGCACCACCTTCACCATTTATTTACCGGTGAGATGACCCGAGGAGGCGGTTGTAATGGAGAAATTCAAGATGTTGGTTGTGGATGATGAGCAGGACTTTCTGGAGACCATTCTCAAGCGGCTGAAGGCGAGAAAGATTGAGGTCACCGGGGTGGAGAGCGGCTACAAGGCCTTGGAATTCCTCGATACCCATGACGTTGACGTCACCATCCTGGATGTCAAGATGCCGGGGATGGATGGG
>JAUSOZ010000111.1 GCA_030655955.1 Deltaproteobacteria bacterium | reverse complement strand
GGCTTAAGTCCTCGGGGTTGTTGACCGCCTCCAGTTCCTCCACCTGGCCTTCCGGGTAGTTGAGCAGAACCACCTTGATCGGCCTGAGTACCCCCATCACCCGGGGCGCCCGGTAGTTCAAATCTTCCCGGACGCAGAATTCCAGCAGGGCCAGGTCCACCAGATTCTCCCGTTTCCCCACCCCGATGCGTTCGCAAAAAGTGCGGATGGCCTCCGGGGTGTAGCCCCGGCGCCGCATCCCCGCCAGGGTGGGCATGCGGGGGTCGTCCCAGCCGGCCACGTGCGCCTCGTTCACCAGTTGCAGGAGCTTGCGCTTGCTCATGACGGTGTAGCTGAGGTTGAGGCGGGCGAACTCGATCTGCTGCGGGTGGCACGGAACGGGGCAGTGGTCCAGGGCCCAGTCGTACAGCACCCGATGGTCCTCATACTCCATGGTGCAGATGGAGTGGGTGATCCCCTCCAGGGCATCGGACAGGGGATGGGCGTAATCGTACATGGGATAGATGCACCAGGCGTCGCCGGTGCGGTGGTGGCGAACCTGCTTGATGCGGTACAGAACCGGGTCCCGCATATTCAGGTTGGGCGAGGCCATGTCGATCTTGGCCCGGAGGGTCCGGGACCCGTCGGGAAACTCGCCGGCCCGCATGCGCTTGAACAGGTCCAGGTTCTCCGGCACCGACCGGTTACGAAAGGGGCTGTCGGCGCCCGGCTGCGTCAGGGTGCCCCGGTACTCCCGGACCTGCTCCGGGCTCAAGTCGCACACATAGGCCTTGCCCGTGGTGATCAGGTGCAGGGCATACTGGTACAACGGCTCGAAATAGTCCGAGGCGAAGAACAGCCGGTCCTCCCAGTCGAACCCCACCCACCTGACGTCGGCCAGGATGGACTCCACATACTCCACCTCTTCTTTGCTGGGGTTGGTGTCATCGAACCGGAGGTTGCAGAAGCCGTGGTAATCGGCAGCCAGGCCGAAGTTGAGGCAGATGGACTTGGCATGGCCGATATGGAGGTAGCCGTTGGGCTCCGGAGGAAAGCGCGTGATCACCCGGCCGTCATTTTTATGGATTTTCAAATCTTCATCAATAATATGGTGAATAAAGTTTGGTGCCGGCACGGAATCAGTGATGGCCATTACAAGCGTTCCCTCCCAAGTTGTTATCCTGGTTGCTATCTTCGATGTTGTTCTATTACAACTATAATTAACAAGAGTGCACGCGGGCTGAAAACAACAACAGCTCATTATATACGTGATATTTTGACAGAATGCAATCGCCCGGACCGGAGCCCGGCGCCTGGCCGGCAGACCAACGGAAATTTTTTGCCGCCCGGAGCAGTTAAGCATACCTTTAAGGCGCAACTTGAGATAAACTTCTAGTGTCCAGACCGCCCCTTGCGGGTCTGATAGGGGGTCCAGCCCATGCCAGACCTATCCCGATATGAGTTTTATCTCACCGCCGCTTCATTTCTCATCCTGGGGATTTACCATTTTTTCTGGATTTACCGGATATATCGCCGACCCATGACCACCTCGGTGGGCATCACCAATCACCTGCGGGGCCACTGGGTGGAATCCATCATGGAAGAACGGCGGGATATCCTGGCGGTCCAGACCCTGCGCAACTGGACGATGGCTGCCAGTTTCCTGGCCTCCACCGGCATCCTGATCTGTCTGGGGCTGCTCAGCGTCGCCGCCAGCCCGGAAAAAATGGCGGAGATTTCCCCCGGTCTCACTGAGGTGGTGCGGGAACACCGGGCTCTGTGGTTGTTCAAGTTAATGGTGCTGATTGTGGATTTCTTTTTCATTTTCTTTAGCTTCTGCCTGGCCATCCGCTATTTAAATCACGTTAATTTCATGATCAACGTCCCATTCAATTTGGCTCACAAAATAACCCCCGAATATATAACAAGTATCCTCAACCACGGTATGATGCACTACACCATGGGTATGCGCGGCTATTACTTCAGCGTTTTGCTGTTCCTATGGCTGTTTGGGCCAATCTGGATGTTGCTCGGAACGATTGTTATCACCATTATCCTCTATCATCTGGACCAGCAGGCTTAGTGGCATCTCTGAAATTGCCGAACTCTTCTCGTGTAGCCCACCCGAACCTGGGCACCCTGCCGCCTGAACCCCCGTCCCCGAACTTCTCCTACCCGCCTATTAACCCAGGGGCCCCCGCCCTATACAGCATTCCTCCCCTGGGAATTAGGGGAAATAGAACCTCAGTATCAGGGTTACCCCGATTGCTGAGAAGTCCGCTTGCTAGTAAAAATATCCTCAAAACCTTCACGTCTGCCTGGTTCCCGAGTCAGGCGCGGCGGTTTTGTAATCTGGGCGGAACTGCTCCGTAGGCGCTGGTCTTGCGGTCTTGATCTCAAAAAACCAGCCAGGGTTCGGTAAGGCAAAGATTGATTCAATCTCATCATTACAAGGATTGACACTTGGACCCCAAAGAATTTTCTGTCAGGCTCGGCCAGGAAGAAATCGGCCGCATCTTTGACCTGAAAGAGAACCTGGACCTCAAGGATCTCCTGGTAACCTACGCGCCGCATTACCAGCAAATGGGCTGGGTCCTGGTGGGGATCAAGTCGCCGGAAGGCGCCCCGCTGGAATTGGACCTCAGTCAGCCGGCGGAGTCGTGGACCCGGCAGCTCTCCGAGATGGGGGTGGACCAGAGCCAGATCAATATCGGCATCCGCACGGGTAAGGCCTCCAATCTGCT
>JAUSOZ010000107.1 GCA_030655955.1 Deltaproteobacteria bacterium | reverse complement strand
AGTTGCAACCACTGGGTCTCCTTACCCGCAGGTTATCCAAGCATAACAATATTAATTTTTCGAAGTCAACCTTTTTCCCGCGCGCCTTATCGAGCGGGAGTTTGCCCCCTGTCATTTAATTGACACAAAGGGCATTTTAGGGTATCTTTATAATAACCGAGGGAGATCTTTAATGAAACGGGATAATGCTTCCATTCTCGTGGTGGATGATGATCCGGCCCTGCTCAACAGCCTGAAAGAAATCCTGGAGGCAGAGGGCTACGAGGTAACCGCCGCCGCCGATGGGGAGAGCGGCTTGCGTCACCTGAAAGAGCAAGCCTTTGACCTGGTGCTGAGCGATCTGGCCTTACCCGGGCTGGGCGGCATGGAACTGCTGAAATATCTCCAGCGGGAGGCGCCGGAGTGCCCGTGCATCATCATCACCGGTTATGGCACCATCGCCAACGCGGTGTCTGCCATGCACCAGGGGGCCTATGATTATTTCACCAAACCCGTGGACCCCACCGAACTCCGTCTCGTGGTGGCCCGGGCCCTGGAACACCGGCGCCTGAAATGGGAAAATCTGCACCTCAAGAAACAGCTCCACCGGCGGTACGGCTTCGCCAACATGGTAGGCACCAGCGATGGCATCACCCGGGTCTTCGACCTGATCCGCAAGGTGGCGGATACCGACAGCAACGTCTTGATTTTGGGCGAATCCGGCACCGGCAAGGAGCTTATCGCCCACGCCATCCATTATAACAGCCCCCGGCGGGAAGGCCCGTTGATTCCGGTCAACTGCGCCGCCATTCCCGAAGAACTGCTGGAAAGCGAGCTCTTTGGGCACGAACGGGGCGCCTTTACCCACGCAGTCCGTACCCGCATCGGCCGCTTTGAGCTGGCCAACGGCGGCAGCATCTTTTTAGACGAGATCTCGGAGATGAGCCCCGGTCTCCAGGTAAAGATCCTCCGGGTCTTACAAGACCACTCGTTTGAAAGAATCGGCGGCATCAAGACCATCCGGGTGGATATCCGGATAATCGCCGCCACGAACCGGGACTTGGAAGAACTGGTGCGCCAGAACCGCTTCCGGGAAGACCTCTTTTACCGCCTCAATGTCATCCCCATCCGGGTGCCGCCGCTCAGGGATCGGGTCTCCGATATTCCGCTGCTCATCCAACACTTCCTGCAGTTATTCAGCCGGACCAAGAAAAAGCCCCTCAAACGGCTCAGCCCGGCGGCCATGGACCTCATCCGGCAGCACCCCTGGCCCGGGAACGTCCGGGAACTGGAAAACCTCATGGAACGCCTGGTTATTCTCACCGAAGGCGAGGTTATCGAAGTATCCGACCTCCCCGAAAAGTTTCAGCAACTCGCCCTCTCCCCGCAGGCGAAGACGAAAGAATTTTCCGAGCGGGGCATCCTCTTTACCGATGAGGTCCAGGCCTTCGAACGCGACCTGATCCTCAGGGCCTTGCACCAGAGCAATTGGGTGAAAAGCCGGGCGGCGCAACTTCTCCACCTCAACCGCACCACCTTGCTGGAGAAGATGAAGAAGCAAAACATTCCCTCCAGCCCCGACTTCGCCTCCCAGCCTGAGACTATCTCCAAGAAATCGGCCTCATAAGTTAAAGAGGGTTTGGTCTTCTCCCGGAAAGGCGGCGGATCAGATTGCAGTCAAAGGGTGGCACAGGCTTCCCCGCCGGTGCCGACGCAGGCTAAACGTTCATGAACCACAAATGTTTCACCCCCGAGAATGAAAATCCCCCCTGCCCCCCTTTTCCAAAGGGGGGGGCTAAAGTCCCCCTTTGGAAAAGGGCGATTTAAGGGGATTTGGGGTTTCACGGTAAAGCCTGCGGCTAGAGAGAATAGTCTTTATGAGCGCCTCTCGGTCTAAGATCAGCCGGCGAGCCGGTCGGCCGCCACGGGCCGCAGGTTGTGGCCCGGCGTGAGATATGGTAAGGTAAGCGGCATCCTTACAGGAGGTGACGATATGGCTGAAGGCTTTCCGGCCAACCGGCGAGAGGCAATCCTGGCGTTCCATTTTGCCGACCGGGTGAAGGCGGAACTCCTGCTCGCATCCCGCCTGCTCCACACGGTGACCCAGATGGAGGGGCTGGAACGGGAAGGGGCCGGCCGGCTCTTCGTGGATTATCTCAGGGGTTTGGAGCAGGAAGTCAACCTGGTGCAGGCCCAGATCAACGACCCCGACATGATCCGGGTGCGCACCGTGATGACCGGGCTCATCGGCATGGCGGACGCCAACATGTTCGCCGACATCCAGTCCCACCTCACCTGGATGATCAGCGCCATGGCCACCTATGCCCAAAGGGCCATGGAATACCTGGTGAAGGACAAGCTGCTGTAAGCCGAATTTGGTGCGCCCACCTCAGGCGGCGCTGAATTTTGGGGAAAAATCTACTAGGGTGGGCCGCGCCCACCCTACCGCAATTCAAATCCCCGGGCGATGTAGATAAAGATATTTTCTGCCTAGCAAAACATCTGATCGGTTCTTTTAACCCCATATATAGCAGTACTTGACAATTTTACCCCGGATAGGTCAGTTCACCATAGCCCCGCATGTCCTTTAAACTTTCCTGGTGCATAATTGGCGAAATTGATCTAAAGTAAAAATATTCAAAGGTTGTTGCGCCCTTAACCGCCAGGACTTTTGATTGGTGTACGGCGACCCCCCTCCTCTCCTGGTGTCAGGGTAATTACCAGAGTTACCAGGCTGGATCTGCCCACTAAGCCTTCGACATAATTTCACACAAGTTATGGTGACCTTATGGTGCGCTTATGCAGGAGTCTTCGTTTGCGCCTGATCATCCTGCTGGCCCTTTTATTCCTGGGCCCTTTCGGCCTGTCCGCTGCCGAGCAAACCCCGAATCCCAAAGTCATCATCCTCAACTCTTACCATCGGGGCTTTGCCTGGTCCGATGAAGAACTGACCGGATTGATTGAGCAACTACAAACGCGTTATCCTCAAATAGATCCCAGCATCGAATACCTGGACACCAAACGTTTTTCCACGCCAGACCATCTCCTTAGGGTAAAAAATTATCTCGCCAACAAATACCGCGGCCGGAAGTTCGACATAGTAATCACTTTGGATAACTCGGCCTTGGAGATGGCCCTGGGTCTTCGGCCAGAACTCTTTCATGAGACCCCCATTGTCTTCGCCGGTATCAATAATTATAGACCCTCCATGTTGGTAGGACAGGAGAAAGTGACCGGTGTTGCAGAAAAACTGGATATCGCCGGAACCCTCCAGACGGCGCTCTCCTTGCATCCCCAAACCAAGACGGTGTTTGCCATCCATGACTATACCAACACTGGTCCAGCTGTCAGGAAGGAACTGGAGGCGATCTTGCCAGCCTTCCAGGACCGGGTGCAGGTCAAGTTCTCGCCCCCTGCCACCATGGCCGAGCTAATCGAACAACTCAAAGGGTTACCTGCTGATGCTCTCGTGTTATTTTTGAATTTTGCCGCCGATAAAAGCGGACAAACTTTCACTCTGTCCGAGAGCACCCAGCGCATTACCAGCAGCATAAGCATTCCAGTCTATGCGGGACAAGAAGCCCGTTTGGGTCATGGTATTTTAGGAGGCTATCTCCTGGCCGGCAAAGATCATGGTCGCCGGGCCGGAGATATCGCCTTGCGGGTCCTGGCCGGGAAAGACCCGTCCCACATCCCGGTGGACATGAAAAGCACGGCCCGGCCCATGTTCGACTTTAACCAACTCAGGCGCTTCCATATCCCTCTGAGCGTCCTACCGGCCAGCAGCATCATTATAAACCACCCCTCTTCGTTCTACGAGGTCAACCAGAGTCTGGTGTGGGGAATCTCCGGGATAGTCATCGCCCTAAGCCTGATGGTCATAGTGTTGAGTATCAATATCACCCGCCGCCGGCGGGCCGAAACAGAAATCTTGCGTTTTGCCTCCTTCCCGAGGCTGAATCCCAACCCGGTCCTGGAAGTGGACCTGGGCAGTAAAATCACCTATGTAAATGAAAATGCCTATGAAGCTCTGCGAAAAATGGGCCGGGAAAATCCCAGCGTCTTCCTTCCCGCGGATATGGATAATTTAATCCGGCAGTACCAGGAAAAAGGAGAAAAACAGTTCTTTCGGGAGGTGGCCATCGGTGACGCCGTCTTCGCGGAAGTCATTCATGTTGCTGAAGAATTTAAGACGTTGCGCCTCTTCGCCATTGACATCACCAAGCGCAAGCAGGCGGAGGAGGCCCTGCGCACTTCAGAGTCTTTTTTGAATAGTATTTTTTATCATAGTCCTTACCCTACATGGATTTCTGATGATCAGGGCACCCTCATCAGAATAAATCTGGCTTGCCAGGATATGCTGCACATCACGCAAGAAGAGGTTGTGGGCAAGTACAACGTCTTACAGGATAATATTGTTCAACAACAAGGTTTGTTACCCTTGTTCGAACGGGTTTTTAAGGAAGGCGAAAGCATAAGATTCGAACTAATTTATGACACCTCACTGCTTAATACCATAAATTTAGAAAATACCGTATCTGTTATTCTCGATACAACAGTTTCCCCTATCAAAGATGCGACCGGAAGAATAACCAATGCAGTGTGTCAACACATAGACATTACGGCGCGCAAGCGGGCAGAGGAGGCTTTCCAGGCCCTGGTTAACTACGCTCCCATGGGCATCTATGTTGTGCAAGACAGCAAGTTTCAACTGGTCAATCCTGGTTTTGAACAAATCAGCGGCTACACTGCCGGGGAATTATTAGGCCGCAATAGCCTAACCCTGGTCCAGCCGGATTACCAGGAGGCGGTGCGGAAAAACGCCATTGCCATGGTCAAAGGAAAACTCCATGCGGCCTATGAGTTTCCCATCACCACCAAAAGCGGTGAGATCAGATGGGTGGTGGAAAGGCTTACCTCCACAGGTTACCAGGGGAAGCGGGCGACCCTGGGCTATTTTCTCGACATCAGCGAACGCAAGGCCTTGGAGGCCCAGTTTCTCCAGGCCCAGAAAATGGAAGCGGTGGGCCGGCTAGCCGGCGGCGTGGCCCACGATTTCAACAACATGCTGGGGGTGATCATCGGACACGCGGAGTTGGCCATGATGGAGGTAAGCGTTACGGAGCCGCTGTATCAAAACCTTCAGGAAATCCGCAAAGCGGCGCAACGCTCCGCCGACCTCACCCGCCAACTGCTGGCCTTCGCTCGACAGCAGACAGTGAAGCCCAGGGTGCTTGATCTGAACGACACCGTGTCGGGCATGCTCAAGATGCTCCAACGTCTCATCGGTGAGGACATCGATCTGGTCTGGGCCGCTGGCCATGACCTCTGGAAGGTGAAGATCGATCCCTCCCAGATCGATCAGATTCTAGCCAACGTGGCGGTCAATGCCCGGGACGCCATTGCCGGGGTGGGCAAAATTACCATCGAGACGACGAACGCAAGCCTCGATGACGCTTATTGCAGCGACCATGCGGAATTTGTTCCCGGTGAGTATGTACTGCTGGCGGTAGGCGACGACGGCTGCGGCATGGACAAAGAGATTCTGGCCCAGATCTTCGAGCCCTTCTTCACCACTAAGGGAGTAGGTCAGGGGACCGGCTTGGGGCTGGCGACCGTGTATGGGATCGTCAAGCAGAACGACGGCTTCATCAACGTGTACAGCGAGCCCGGCCAGGGGACGACTTTCAAGATTTACCTGCCCCGGTGCCAGGCTGAAGCCACCCAGGACCAGGCAGAGACCGCAGTGAAATCGTTGCCGGGAGGCTCGGAGACGGTGCTATTGGTCGAGGATGAGAAGGCGATCCTGGAGCTTGGCCAGGCGATGCTCGAAAAGCTGGGTTATACGGTGCTGACCGCCGGCACACCGGAGGAAGCGATTCGCCTGGCGGGGGAGCACACCGGGGATATGCAACTGTTAATCAGCGACGTCGTGATGCCGGAGATGAACGGCCGGGAACTGGCGGAGCGGCTCATTGTCATGAAGCCGAGGCTGAAAAGCCTGTATATGTCGGGATACACGGCCAACGTCATCGCCCGTCGCGGGGTTCTGGACGAAGGCGTGCAATTCCTTCAGAAGCCGTTTTCATTGAAGGCACTGGCCACAAAGGTCCGCGAGGTACTGGAAGGTTGAGCCGGTAGGAGGAAGAATCAGTTGACACCATTCAGACACCATTTCCATCCTCATGGGTAGGCCTTTAGAAATACTCCCTCGTGACATACGCTATCTCCTATGTGCAAAGTCAAATTCCAAAGGTGCCGCGGTATCCAGTTAGAACCCAAGCCAGTCTCCTATTCGTGGTTCCCCGCTCAGTTGAGACCGCAAGTAAGTAATCCGGGGTTATTAGATAGAGGTCAAGGCTCACTATCTTGCCATTAGAAAGCATTTCTCAGCCAAGCCGGATAGTTGAATGTATGATCTGGATAGCGAAATGGGGCTTTGTGGGGGAGATTCTATAATCTTTTTTGTCCGCAGATAGTATGCCTTGATGGAGAGGGTGACCGGTCAAGTCTTGACCATGAGAACTTATCCTAATTCCTGGGTCTTAAACTCCCCCTCCCCTGGTGGGAGGGGGTTGGGTTGAAGCAATACCAAGCAATTTCACCCCCACCCCAGCCCTCCCCCATCAAAGGGGAGGGAGAAAAAAACCTTCAAACTTTTGTAAGATAATCCTGGGACGATATACTATCCCTTTCCCCTAAATCTTCCTCCCCCCTCACTTTGCCAGGGACTTCAGGCTCTGGCGCAGCAGGTCTTCCAGGCTGCCGGCGCCCAGGGCGCGGGCCGCGTCCAGGGCCTTCTCCGCCAGGTTTTTGGAATACCCCAGATTGATCAGGGCCGAAAGGGCGTCCTGCATCAGTTTCTCCCCGGCCGACGCTGGTTTCGGGCGCCGGGCCGGCGGCAGCTTATCCTTGAGTTCCAGCACGATCCGGGCGGCCGATTTCTTGCCGATGCCGGGAATCCCGGCCAGGCGCTTGTCGTCGCCGGCCAGCAAGGCCTGGGCGAAGTCCTCGGGGTTGATGCCGCTCAAAATGTTCAGCGCCGTCTTGGCCCCCACCCGGGGAATGCTCAGGAGTTGCAGGAACACGTCCTTTTCCTCCTGGGTGTTGAAGCCGTAGAGGTGCAAGGCGTCTTCCTGCAGGCGGGTATGAATCTGGAGGGCCACGGTGGCCGGCGGCTCCGGCAGGGCATAAAACGTCGACAGGGGAATGAAGATGCGATAGCCCACGCCCCCCACCTTCACCAGGATCTGATTCGGGGACTTGTCAATAAGTTGGCCTTCCAGGTAACCGATCATGGCGAGGCCGCCGGCCAGCGGCTGTGAAACAGGTGGCACAGGCCCACCGCCAGGGCGTCGGCGGCGTGCTCGTTTTCCATTTCGACCCCCAGGAGTTGCTGCACCATCATCTGCACCTGGGACTTGGAGGCTCGGCCGTAGCCCACCACCGCTTTTTTCACCACCAGGGGGGAGTAATGAAAGATGGGCACCTCTGACCGGGCCGCGAGCAACAGCACCACGCCCCGGACCTGGCCCAGGACGAAGGCGCTGTGGACGTTGGTGGCCAAAAAGATTTCTTCCAGGGCGATGGCCTGGGGGCAATGCTGCCGGATGAGCTCCGACAGGCCGTCAAAAATCTGACAGAGACGGGATTCCAACGGCGGCCGGGAGCCGGGATTGATGCTGCCGGAGGCCAGGTGGAGGATCTGGTTGCCCTCCCCCTGGACCACCCCAAAACCGGTATGCCGGGAACCGGGGTCCACCCCCAGGATGACCGGGCTCACATCAAGGCCTCAAGCAACTCGTCCGGGATGTCGAAATTGGCGAACACGTCGTTGACGTCGTCGTGGTCCTCCAGCAACTCCACCAGTTTGAGCACCTGTTGCGCGGCCTTTTCCTCCTCGATGTGCACCGTGGTTTGGGGGTGCATCTGCACCTCCGCCAGGATAGGCGTAAACCCCCGGGCCTCCAGGGCTTCCTTGACTTCGAAGCAGAGGGCCGGGTCGGTGAACACCTCGAATTGACTCTCATCCCCTTGCAGGTCGTCGGCGCCGCATTCCAACGCGGCCTCCATGAGTTTTTCTTCATCCACGCCTTCCCGGTCGAGGACGATGACCCCTTTCTTGTCAAACATCCAGGCGACGCAGCCGGGCTCCCCCAGGCCGCCGCCGTATTTGGTGATGAGATGCCGGACGTCAGACACGGTGCGGTTCTTGTTGTCGGTGAGGCTTTCTACCATCAGGGCCACCCCGGCGGGACCGTACCCTTCCAGGGTCAACTCTTCCAACGCCGCGGCGCCGCTGCCGCCTTCGCCCCGCTTAATGGCCCGGGTGATATTGTCATTGGGCATGTTTTCAGCCCGGGCCGCGGCGACGGCGACTTTGAGCCGGGGATTGCCGGTGAGGTCACCGCCCCCCAGGCGCGCCGCTACGGTGATTTCTTTAGCCAGCTTGCCGAAGAGTCTCCCCCGTTTAGCGTCCAGGGCGCCTTTTTTCCGCTTGATGGTGCTCCACTTGGAATGACCAGACATCTGGGCGGGCTCCTTCTTGACTTATACCAGTTTCACTGCCGTATATACCAATTAAGATCTTTAATTAAATTGATAGGGCTTCTTTTTTAAATACAGCAACCAGCCAACGGTATCGCTTCGGCAGGCGCTCATGGCGGCTATGGTCCGGATTTGGGGGCCCGGGAACCAGCCGGGGCGCCCCGTTTCTTGAGGCCCAAGAGATAAATTTCCCGGCTGGCGGGACGGGATCCGGCCGGTTTTATCGGCCGGCAGAGACTGAAGTTCTGCTTCAGAACTGCCGACAAGGTAGGGGTATCCGGCCCCTCAAAGACCTTGACCAGAAAATGGCCGCCTTCTCGGAGCAGCCTCCGGGCCCACTCCCAGGCCAGCGAGGCCAGTTCCAGGGACCGTTGCTGGTCCACCTGGCGCATACCCGTGGTTTTTGGGGCCAGGTCGCTCAGCACCACGTCAAATATCGGGCTGAGACTAATTATGGTCTCTAAGTCTAGACTTGTGATCTCACCTTGCACAAAGTATAGGGGCGGGACCACCTCGATGGCCAGAGGCGCCGCATCCACTCCCACCACCAGGCCGCCGGGGCCAACGCGGGAGACGATATATTGCAGCCATGATCCCGGGCTGCACCCCAGGTCCAGGACCCGCTGGCCCGGCTTAATGAGGTGGTATTTTTCATCCACCTCCTTGAGCTTGTAGACCGCCCGGGCCACATATCCTTCGGCCCGGGCCCGGCTCCGGTAGTAGTCAGGTTCCCCAGGGCGAGGCATACGGCTAAGCGCCTATCTTAGTAAATTAACTCAATATTCTTTTAGCATAGGTCCCAACCTTTGGCAATGAAAATCCTCCCTATGTCAAAAATCTGACGAATTCGCTCCCCCGAACCGAAACTTGGCGCCCGCCTCCCGGATACTTCTCTGCTGCCGAGTGACCGGCGGCACCCGGGCTCCGAAAGCCATGAATCAGTAAATAATAGAGTGATTACAACGAGATAATTGAATCTAACTGGGGGTTTGGTTTCAGAAAATGAACCGGCGCCTGGCTTTGTTGAGGGTTGTTTACGGGGGTGAACGTGAGCCGTAGCCCCGATGGCACAATCATTGCTCATTAGGTGAATGAAGGTTTGGTTCACGGGTGAGCCTGGGGGGCAGGGAAGCTGCAAGCGCCAGGGCTGGGATCAAAGAGCCTGGCCGGCCCATCCTCCCCGGGAAAGTGGTCTTGAGGCAATGATGGTGGGAAACAGGCTGAAAGCCGGAGGGTGGAGATGAACCAGGTATTAACCCCGGAAGAAATGGCGGCTCTGTTTGAGGGGCTGAGGGAAGCTGAGGACGGACCAGATTCCCTCCCCTACCATGGACCCCAGGAGACCACAACAAAACGCCGGATTATCCCTGAACGCGACCCAATTATTAGTTTTCCCACTATATCGGCCTGGATGATGATACTGGCCGATTTACGTTGGCCCCACTTATAAGGGATTGAAAGCATGGAAGCAGAAATCAGACCGGCATCGTTTGCCACCGAACTGCATGCGGCCCCCCAGGGAATCGCCTCGCCCCAGAGTTGGCAGAGCGCCGGCCCCCTCAGGGTCATTTCGGTGACCTCCGGCAAGGGGGGGGTGGGCAAATCCAATGTGGTGGTGAATTTGGGTCTGGCCCTGGCCCAGCGTGGGCTCAACGTGCTCCTGATTGATGCTGATTTAGGCTTGGGCAATCTGGATATCTTGCTGGGTCTCACGCCCCAGTTCACCCTTCAGGATGCCCTGGCCTCCCAACTCAAACTCGCCGAAGTGATCGTGGATGGTCCGGGAGGTCTTAAAATCCTGCCGGCTTCTTCCGGGATCGCCGATCTGGCCATACTGGATGAATTTCAGAAGCTCTTCCTGCTCAACGAAATGGACCATTACACCGAAGATGTGGATGTCGTGCTCATCGATACCGGGGCCGGCATCTCTCCCAATGTCCTGTTTTTCAATATTGGCGCCCAGGAGCGCATCCTGGTGGTCAACAATCAGCCGCCTGCCATCGCCGATGCCTATGCCCTGATCAAGATCCTGGCGTCGCAGTATGGTGAGACCAGCTTCAAGCTGTTGGTGAACGGTTTGGCTCACCACCGGGAGGCGGAATTGGTTTATCGTACCCTGCTCCGGGTGGCGGAGCGTTTCCTGAGCCAGGAGATCAGCTTGGATTACCTCGGCTTTGTCCCTTACGATCCAGCCTTGCCCAAAGCGGTAATGAGACAGCAGCCGGTCCTGGCCCTCTACCCCCAGTCTCCGGCCAGCAAGTCTTTTGTCATGATTGCGCAAAATTTGTGGGAAAACAAGCCACAGCCAGGCATTGACGGCAATATCAAATTCTTTTGGCGCCGTTTACTCTGATCACGCTCGGGTTCACGAAAGCGGGGAAATCATGGAAGAACTATCCTTAGTCCAGGTCAACATGGAATCAATCCCTGAATACAGTGCCGCAAAACTGGATCCCCAGTGGCAGGAGCAGATGGTGCTGCAATATGCGCCATTGATCAAGTATATCGCCTCTCGCCTGGCGTTGCGGCTACCTTCCCACATCTCCATGGAAGATCTGATCAGCTCCGGCATTATCGGTTTGATTGATGCGGTCCAGAAGTTTGACCCCTCAAAAAATATCAATTTCAAAACCTACGCTGAATTCCGCATTAAGGGGGCGATGCTGGATGAGTTGCGGAGTCTAGACTGGATCCCTCGGTCTGTGCGCAAAAAAACTCATCTTATCGAAGACGCCTACGCCAAATTGCAGAGATCTCTGGGGAGGCCGGCCGAAGCCGAAGAGGTGGCCGAATTTATGGATTTGGAAATCGGGGAGTTCTACAAACTCCTGGATGAAACCAAGACGGTTTCCGTGGTGGCTCTGGAAGAAGGCAGAAAGAAATCTGGCGGGCATGCGGGTTATATGGAGCATGAGGTCCTGGAGACTATTCAGGACGATAGTGCCCGGGATTCGTTATTGGCAGTACATTTTTCCGGACTCCAGGGCATCATGCTGGAGGCCATCGAAGCCCTGCCTGATAAAGAGAAGCTGATGATATCATTATATTATTATGAAGAGCTGACCATGAAGGAGATTGGTCAGATCATGGGTTATACCGAGTCCCGGATCTCCCAGTTGCACACTCAGGCCATGTATCGCCTGAAACATAAACTCCGGGAATATTCTCAAGATGTTTAGAGTCGTTCTGAAACGACTTATTTCCCAGGAGCCCCGGATCTGGTACTCCGGAATATTCTTAACTGGAGGCCCGCCTGCAGAAGCGAATTAAACCAGTGATGATGTTACCGCCTGCAAGCGGTCCTGCTGGCTATTAAGGAGGAAGGCTATGTCTCTTTTGTT
>JAUSOZ010000081.1 GCA_030655955.1 Deltaproteobacteria bacterium | reverse complement strand
AGGGCTTCCTCGGCCCGCCGCCGCGGGGAGATGTCAATGCCCATCGCGCCGATCAGGATCGGCTGGCCGTCTTTGTCCGGGATGGGAAATTTATTGACCAGCCAGCTGTGGATGCCGTCTTCCTGGGGAAGTTCTACGATGGTCTGCACCGGTCCCCCCCGGGTGATGACCTGCTGGTCGCTGTCCCTAATTTTAGCCGCTATCTCGGGCGGCCACACCTCAGCGATGGTCTTGCCCTTCCAGTCCTGACCCTGTCGGCGCTGGAGCCTCTCCCAGGCTTCGTTGGCATAGAGATAACGCCCCTTAAAGTCCCGCATGCTTGCGGTGCCGGGGAGATGCCGCATAAAAGAGGCGAACCGCGCTTCACTCTCCCGCAGGGCCTCTTCGGCCTGGCGGCGCTCGGTAATGTCGAAAAACACCCCGCTGATATAGTCTACCTTGCCGTCCGGGCCACAGACAATCTGGCCCCGATCCTGAATCCAGATGATCTCTCCGTCTTTTCTCCTTATCCGGTGTTCCCGGATGTATGACCCTGATGCTTTCAGTCCTCTCAGAAACGCTTCTTTAAACTTTTTAAAGTCTTCAGGCAGCAAGACGTCATGCCACTTCATTTTTCGGGTATCGAATTCGCTCTTCGGGTAGCCGGTGAGCTCTTCCACTTTCTCATCGATAAAATCCACCGAACAATCCCCATAGCATTTATACACCACAGCCGGGAGGTTCTTGACCAGGAGACGGTAATTTTCTTCACTTTCTCGGAGGAGCGCCTCGGCCTGGCGGCGCTCCCGGCGCTCCTCGGACTCCCGCAGTGCCCGCTGGACCGCGGGTCCCAGGCGGGATAGGCGGTCCTTGAGCACATAATCCGTGGCTCCGCGCTTCACCGCGTCGATGGCCACCTCTTCACCCATGGCCCCGGAAACAAAGATGAAGGGCGTATCCGGGCAGGCGGCCTGGGCCAGAGCCAGGGCCTCCAGGCCATCGAAATTCGGCAGATGGAAGTCCGACAGGATGAGATCCGGCCAATTTTCTGCCAGCACCGCCACAAAAGGTTCCCGGTCGGCGACGTGCCGGTAAGAATGAGCGATCTCGGCTTGCCGCAGCTCATAGACCATCAGCTCCACATCGCTGGGCAAATCCTCCAGAATCAAAATACGCAGGGCCTGCTCCATGAATCTCTCCGACTCCTATCAAAATTTCTGCTGGTCTCTGGCGGAACCTATTCCTGGCCGGTCAATGCGGTACCTTGTTCAACAATAGCCAGTAGAGGCCCAAATCTTCCACTGCCTGGAAAAACTTGTCAAAATCCACCGGCTTGACCATGTAGCTGTTCACTCCCAGGTCATAGCCCCTGACGATATCCGACTCTTCCTGGGATGAGGTCATAATGACTACCGGAATCGTCTTAGTCCGCGCATCAGCTCTAATCTTCTCCAATACTTCCAGGCCGTTCATCCGGGGCAGCTTTAAATCCAGTAAAATGACCTTGGGCCGCACCGCCAGGTTCCGTCCGGTATACTCCCCGGTGCCGAAGAGGAAGTCCAGCGCTTCCACCCCGTCGGCAAAGGTGAGGAGCTTGTTGGCCAGCCCTTTACTTCTCAGAGCCCTAGTGGTGAGCTCAGCGTCATAGGGGTTATCCTCTACCAACAGAATTTCCACTTCGTTGCAATCTTCCAAGGGTATTCCCTCCGCAGGACTAAACCGGAGTTAGGTGTCGGGCTCACTGACTGCTGGCCCGCCGGCCTTCGACGCCGCCGCCACTCCCCGCCGCCGGCTCGACAACCACTGACAGGTTGGTGAAAAACCACCACTTCCGGCAATCGGCCATTGGGGGATTAAGATAATAATACTATTGTATCAACAGGTTATCCGTCAAACACTTTCTCTGCAAAAAAACGTCAGCCGCAGGGCTCAGCCTTGAAAAAGCCTTAATGGCGCGGGTGAGCCGGGATCGTCATAGGGCGCCTTTCACGGGCCACTTTCCGGGGCGTAAAATATAACCTTTATGGCCGACGGCGTTTTGACCGTCGCCAATGCCCTTTCCTTAGCCGTTATTTATACCACATTAATTTTGAAATTTTTCAGGTTTTTACCTAAACTTGCTTGATTGTTAGGCCGGCTGAACCCGGGGCGAGCTTCAGCCGCCGGCAGGAAAGCCATGCCGCTACGGGATAGTTCTCCGGAGGCGAAAATTTGTTATACTTTTAAGGTAGCGAAAAAATCAGTCGCAAATCCGGGAGGTTCCCGGCCGGAAGGTAACGCGGCACATGGCGATTTTAGAGACTCTGGCCCGCACCAGGCTCAAGGTAACCGGCGTGGTGCAAGGCGTCGGCTTCCGGCCCTTTGTCTACCGGCTGGCCCGGCGGCATCGTTTGGCCGGCTGGGTGTGCAACACTTCCCAGTGCGTCGAAATCGAGATCGAAGGCCCCCCGGCCTCCCTGGACAAATTTATCCTCCAGTTGGAGCAGGAGGCCCCGGCCCTGGCCAGGATCGAGGCGGTGGTCAGGTGCGCCGCCCCGCCCGAGGGCAGCGCCGGATTTGCCATTCGGGAAAGCCGGCATCTGGCCGCCACCGAGGCCCTGATCCCCGCGGACGTGGCCACCTGTGACGACTGCCTGGCCGACATCGCCGACCCCGGCAACCGGCGCTACCAGTATCCCTTCACCAACTGCACCAACTGCGGCCCCCGGTTCACCATCATCCGGGAGGTGCCCTATGACCGCCTCCATACCACCATGGCCGTCTTCGGCCTGTGCCCCCGGTGCCGGGCGGAATATGAGAACCCCGAGGACCGGCGCTTTCATGCCGAACCCACCGCCTGCCCCGTCTGCGGCCCCCGGGTCTGGCTGGAGGAAGGGGACCGCCGCCTGGACCGGGAAGCCATCCCCGCGGCCGCGAGCCGGCTGCACCAAGGCCGGATCGTCGCCATCAAGGGCCTCGGCGGCTTTCACCTGGCCGCCGACGCCGCCAATGACCAGGCCGTCCAAACCCTCCGGGAACGCAAAGGCCGGGTGAGCAAACCCTTTGCCCTCATGGTCCGGGACCTGGCCGCGGCCGAGCGCCTGTGCCACCTGGGCGCGCTGGAGCGGTTGCGGCTCCTCTCCCGGGAACGGCCCATCGTCGTCGCCCGGCGGCGGCCAAACACCGGCGTCTCGCCCCACGTGGCCCCGGGCCACAAGTTCCTGGGGCTCATGCTGCCTTACACCCCGCTCCACTTTTTGCTCATGGAGCACGCCCCCGCCGCCCTGGTAATGACCAGCGGCAACCTCAGCGAAGAGCCCCTGGTGCACGCCAACATTGATGCCCGGCGCAAATTGGCCGGCCTGGCGGACGCCTTCCTCATGCATGACCGGGACATCCAGGTGCCTTGCGACGACTCCGTGGTCCGCCCCGTCGATGCCGCGGCCGTGATCCCCCTGCGGCGGGCCCGGGGTTTTGTGCCGGGGCCCATCTACCTGCCGCTCAAATCCGAGCCCATCCTGGGCGTCGGGGCCGAACAGAAGAACACCTTCTGCGTCGCCGCCCACGGCGTCGCCCTGCTCAGCCAGCATATCGGCGACCTGGATTGCGTGGAAACTTTTGATTATTACCAGCAGGCCATCACCCATTTTAAGGCCCTGTGCCGCCAGGACCCGGTCATCGTGGCCCATGACCTCCATCCCCTTTACCTCAGTACCCGCTATGCCAGGGGTCTGGCCGGGGTGCGCCTCATGGGAGTGCAGCACCATCATGCCCATATCGCCGCCTGCCTGGCGGAAAACCGCCGCACCGACCAGGTGATCGGCATCGCTTTGGACGGCACCGGCTACGGCCCCGACGGCACCGTCTGGGGCGGGGAACTCCTGGTGGCGGACCTGGCCGGCTTCACCCGGGCCGGCCACATCGCGGCCGTGCGCCTCCCGGGAGGCGAGGCCGCGGTCAAGGACCCGGGACGCATGGCTGCTGCTTATCTTCATGCCCTTTACGGGGAAGACTTCCTCACTCAGGCCCGGCGGTTGGGTTTGCACTATGAACCGATGGAGGAACGCATCCTGCGCCGCCAGCTGGCCCAGGGCCTGAATTCGCCCCTTACCACCAGCGCCGGACGCCTCTTCGACGCGGTGGCCGCGGCCCTTAATGTGTGCCGCCACCGGAGTTACGAAGGACAGCCGGCCATGGAACTGGAAATGGCCGCCGACGAAACCGAAGACGGCTTCTACCCCGCGGCCGTCGAAGAGGCGCCGGACGCCCTGGTCCTGGATACCCTGGCTATCTTCCGGGCCGTAGTGCGCGACCGCCTGGCGGGCGTGCCTGCGGGCGTCATCGCCGCCCGCTTCCACAACTCCCTGGTCCGGCTTTTGGCCTGCGCCTGCGACCTGATTCGCGAACGGACCGGGCTTGCCCTGGTGGCCCTGTCCGGCGGCGTGATGCAGAACGCCCTGCTGTTCACCCGGCTGCACCGCACCCTGGCAGCACTTGGCTTCGAGGTGCTCACCCACACCCTGACGCCGCCCAACGACGGCTCCATCTCCCTGGGCCAGGTGGCCGTGGCCGCCGCACAAATAAAAAAAGAGGGGGAAAAGGGGAAAAGGGGAAACGGCGAAAAGGAATGAATACTGCGAAATCTCTGAAAAATTGCCGTAGCGGCTTGATTGATCACGCCCTCGGGGACAGAAAAATCTATATAAAACAGCATAGTAAAATAATTGAATCGTCTATTTTTTTTTGCTTTGGCCTTTTCGCCCTTTCCCCTTTTCCCCTTTTACCCCTGGCTTTAAAAAGATCTTATCTTTTTAAAATCAGTAAAATCTGTTAAACAGGATTTACTATGTGTCTTGCCATTCCCATGCGTCTTATTGAAATCGACGGGGTCACCGGCGTGGCCGAAGTGGATGGGGTGACCCGGGCGGTGCGCCTCGATCTGCTCCCCGAGGTGGTGCTGGGGGATTACGTGCTCATTCACGCCGGGCTGGCCATCTCCCGGGTGGATGCGGTGCAGGCCGAGGAAACCCTCACCTTTCTCCGGAGCCTGGTCGATGAAGTTTATTGACGAGTTCCGGGACCAGGCGCTGGTTCAGAACCTGGCCCGGCGCCTAAAAGCCCTGGCCAAAGGCCCCGCCACCGTCATGGAGGTCTGCGGCACCCACACCATGGCCGCGGCCCGCTTCGGCCTCAAATCCCTTTTGCCCCCAGGGGTTACGCTCATTTCCGGTCCCGGCTGCCCGGTGTGCGTCACCGACCAGTCCGACCTGGACGCCTTCCTGGCACTGGGGACCGAACCGGGCGTGGTCCTGGTCTCCTTCGGCGACATGCTCCGGGTCCCCGGCACCCACACCTCCCTGGAGGGCCTGCGGGCCCAGGGGGCCGAGGTGCGGGTGGTGTATTCCCCCCTGGATGCGGTGGAGCTGGCCCGGGCCACCCCGGAGAAACACCTGGTGTTTTTCGGGGTGGGATTTGAAACCACCATGCCCGCCACCGCCCTGGCCATCCAGACCGCCGCGGCTTTAGGCCTGGATAATTTCTCCGTCTGCTGCGTCCACAAGACCATGCCCGCGGCCCTGAAGGCGCTCTTGAGCTCAGGCGAAGTGCGGGTTTCCGGGCTCCTCTGCCCCGGCCACGTCACCACCATCATCGGGACGAGGGCCTTCGACTTCATCCCGGCCGAATTCGGGCTGCCCTGCGCAGTGACGGGATTTGAGCCCGTGGATATGCTGTTGGGGATAGAATCGATCCTGCGCCAAATGAAGGAAGGTAAGGCCACCGTGGACAACGTCTACACCCGGGCGGTGAGCGTGCCCGCCAACCCCCAGGCCCGGGAGCTGCTGGCGGCGGTATTCGCGCCCGACGACGCCTTCTGGCGCGGCCTGGGCGTCATCCCCGGCAGCGGCGTCAGGATTCGGGAATCCTACGCCCGCTTCGACGCCCGGGCCCGGTTCCCCCAGGTCTGGGAGCGCCTCACCCCGCCGCCGCCGTCGCCCTGCCGCTGCGGCGAGGTCCTCAGGGGCGTCATGCGCCCAATGGACTGCCCCCTGTTCGCAGGAAAATGCAGCCCGGCCCAACCCCTGGGCCCCTGCATGGTCTCCACCGAAGGCGCCTGCGCCGCGGCGTATAGGTATGAAAGGTAGGGGGGGGTTCCGTTTTCTGTTTTCCGTTTTCCGTTTTCCGTTTGGACTTCAATTGTGAAGGTAAATGGTCCACCTATAATTTAGGTTAGCAAACTATCCGGGAGTTCTGAGAGCTATGGAAATTCGATCCACTTTTTTCCCTGATGCGCTTGAAGCTTCACGATTAGACTGGTCCATCATTCTTCCTGCTCTTGCCAATCGCGGTCTTTTTACGGAAAACGGAAAACGGAAAACGGAAAACGGATGAAACGAATTCTTTTAAGTCACGGCGCCGGCGGCCGGGAGATGGCAGCCCTTATCGACGAGGTCTTTCTGGCCCGGTACGGCGACCCCAACCGGGTGGGCGACGACAGCGCCACCGTCCTGGTGGGGTCACACCGGCTCGCCTTCACCACCGACTCCTTCGTGGTGGACCCGCTGTTTTTCCCCGGCGGCGACATCGGCCGGTTGGCCGTGGCGGGCACGGTGAACGATCTGCTCACCGCCGCGGCCCGGCCCCTGGTGCTGTCGGCCTCCTTCATCCTGGAGGAGGGCCTGGAAATCTCGGTGTTGCAGACCATTTCCGAGTCCATGCGGGAAGCCGCGGCCGAAGCCGGGGTGGCCATCGTCACCGGGGACACCAAGGTGGTGCCCAGGGGCGCCGCCGACAAGGTCTTCATCACCACCGCCGGGGTGGGGCTGGTCTTGCGCCCCGGGGTGTCGGGCGCCGCGGCGCGCCCCGGCGACGAGATCATCCTTACCGGCACGGTGGGGGATCACGGCACCGCGGTGCTGCTGGCCCGGGAAAAGCTCCTGGACGGCGAGGCCATCAGGAGCGACGCCGCCCCCCTCACCGGGCTGGTCCTGAACCTGCTGGAGGAAGGCTGCCAGATCCACGCCATGCGGGACCCCACCCGGGGCGGCATCGCCTCGGCCTTGAACGAAATCGCCCGCCAGTCCCAGGTGGCCATGGAAATCATCGAGGCCCGGGTGCCGGTGGCGCCGGCGGTGGCCGCGGCCTGCGAGGCTCTGGGCCTGGACGTCTTCCAGGTGGCCAACGAAGGCAAGATGCTCATCATCGTGGCCCCGGAGGACGCCTCCAAGGCCCTGTTCATCATCCGGCGCAGCCCCTACGGCGAGGCGGCCCGGGTAATCGGCCGAGTGAGCGCCGCACCCCCCGGCCGGGTAACGGTCAAGACCGTCATCGGCACCACCCGCCTCCTGGACCCGCCGTCAGGGGATTTGCTGCCGCGGATTTGCTGATAGATATATACCAGTAACCGGTTGTCCCGCCGTTGTCATTTCCAAAATATTTTTTTCTTGCACTATCGTATCCCATGGGATACATTTAATTCATGGTGGAAATCCGCCAGACCGAGGTATATTCGCATTGGTTCAATACATTGCGCGACCGGCAAGCACGGGTGCGCATCGATGTGCGTATCCGTCGCCTGTCGCTGGGCAACCCTGGGGACGTGAAACCGGTGGGAGAGGGCGTCTCGGAACTGCGCATCGATTATGGTCCCGGATACCGGGTGTATTTCATCCAACGTGGCCAGACGTTAGTGATCCTCCTCGCCGGTGGTGACAAGCACACGAAGCAGCAGGATATCAAGACGGCCCAGGAACTGGCCCGGAAGCTTTAGGAGACTGTCATGGCAAAAATTCAAACTCGACCTTGGGACGCCGCGGAACATCTGGAAACCGATGAGGACATGGCCGCCTATCTGGAGGCCGCCCTGGAAGAAGGCGACCCGGCGCTGGTGGCAGCCGCCCTGGGGGACATCGCCCGGGCCAAGGGAATGGCCCAAATCGCCCGGGAAACGGGTTTAGGACGGGAGAGCCTTTACAAGGCGTTGTCGCCGGAAGGCAACCCGGAGTTTGCCACCGTGCTCAAGGTGGTGCGGGCGCTTGGCCTACGGTTGCGCGCCACCCCGGCACGCGCCTAAGTTGTATGCCGCCAGTCCTCGAGGTCTTCCAGGGGCCAACGAAGGCAAGATGCTCATCATCGTGGCCCCGGAAGATGCCTCCAAGGCCCTGTTCATCATCCGGCGCAGCCCCTACGGGGAGGCGGCCAAGGTCATCGGCCAGGTAAGCGAGGCACCAGCCGGCCGCGTAACGGTCAAGACCGTCATCGGCACCACCCGCCTCCTGGACCCGCCCTCGGGCGACCTGCTGCCGCGGATTTGTTGACAGATATATAGCAGTGAGCAAGAAATCCTATTTTGATTTTATCAAATATAACCGCTTATCCTGAAGAGCATATCCGATAAATTTACCCATTCTGCAAACCTTAAATTATTAACTATTTCAATCTTGATTACGAGGATTCACACTCAGCAATAAACCATCCACTTTATCAATAATAGCTTTATCGCCCGGCAATAATGGAGCATCGCTTGTTGCTTTCCATAGTTCCCCATTAATAAAAACTATCCCGCCTTTGCCCTGCCACTTTACAACTTTAACTTCCTTTCCTGCCATGCTTTCAATTCCAATAAGAGGTGTCCTATTGCGAACTATAATGGACCAAACTATCGGAAATAAAAGATGTTCGATCAATTCGAATAAAATAAATATAATGATAATGACAGATAATATGACGTTAAGACTCAAAGTAACTCTCTTAGAAAGGCGATGTTGATGCGATTGATTTGTAAATTTTATTGATCATGATTCTCAATCAAATTTATCCGAAGATCAACTTCCTCGTTAGTTATGCTATGGATTATTGCTGAATATTAAAGCACAATTTAGGGGAAAGGGCTTCCCAATCCCCTCCCCCAAATCTATCCATCGAAATCCCTATTCTGCTTAAATCATTTTTTCTTTTTGGTCTCAATTTCAGAGGCGATAAATTTTCCCCCGAAGGTTACGCCTTCCACTTCCACATATGCACCGACTGCCAGTTTTCCATGCTTCTCTTCGATCTTGGTGTCTTTAGTCACATTGACCGACTTATCAACTCGTTCCCAAGTTGCACTTGGGAAC
>JAUSOZ010000063.1 GCA_030655955.1 Deltaproteobacteria bacterium | reverse complement strand
CGGACTGCATCGTGATCCGGATCCACGTAAAAATGGGTGACAACGCAGAGATTGCGGTTGCCGTCGTTGGCATTAAAGATATTGGTGTTCCAAATTTTAATGTGGGGGATACTTACTACCGTGTCATCCGGGGTGTAGAGGCGCAAAGCCCGGAGACTCAAGGACTGCACCTCTCCATAGGCCCCGTCGATGGTCACCCAGTCCCCGACCCGGTAGGGCCGTTCATAGATGGCCACGATGCCGGCAATCAGGCTGCTGATATAATCCTTGAAGGCAAACCCCAGGGCCACCGCGGTAAAACCCAGGATAGCAATGAGATTTTGTAGGCTGGTCTGAATCACCATGGGAACGATCATGGCGAAAGCAATAACCAGGATGACCAGGCGAAACACGGGTATGGAGGGCAGCAGATACATGCGCATCCGGGCGGGCAGGCGTTTGGCTGTCCAGGGGATCAGGTGTTCCGCCAGCAGGATCAATCCCCATGCCAACCCCGCGATGATGGCAATCTCGGCGAAATTTATCTGGTCCAGTTTGTTAAAGATTTCCCCCGCCTTGTCTTTGATGGAATCCGGAATGTTAGATGGCATCTGTCAGGTATCCCTCGCTTTGCAGCTCCTGTCGCACCGCCGGGTAACCCTCCGGTGTCACCCGCCAGAATCCCTGTTCCGATTTCACCAGCCCGGCGTTTTGCAGGAGATATAAATATTCGATGATTTCCATAGGCGCCATCGGCAGCACCTTCGGGAACAGGCGTTCCTTAAGCCCGCCATGCAGCATAAGGGCATGGAGCACCATCAGGAGCTGGGCGCGTTCCGGGAGGCTGGGAACGGTGGGCCGGGCGATTTGGTGCCAGGGTTTCACCCAAATAGTCTTGTCCACCCCGGGGACCGCAGGTGGTTCACCCCCCTCTTCAGCCCTTTTTTCAGCCTCTTTTTCTTCCGCTTCCTGCAACATGGCCACATAGAGGCTGTGACGCCAGACGGCCCAGGCAATTCCTGGAATGCCGCGGCTGTAGGCCGCCAGGTATTTGAGAAATTTGCTGAGGTTCGGACTCGCGGTGGGTTCCGGCTGGTCCTGATCAGGAAGTTCGGTTTCTCCGCCCGACGCCAGCGGCAGGATGAATTTACCGTTGTCCGACTGGCGGAAGACAAATCCCGGCGTGGGCGCCCCCTCGATAACCTCCGGCAGCCACACCTGCAGGCGCTCCTGGCCGAAGGGCGCCAAAATCCAGGGTGACCGCAACATGGCATCCACTTTGAAGACCTGGCGGAAATAGGCCCAGGCCCAGGAGTCGCACCCCACTATCCAGCGGCGGCGATGAGACAGAATAATCTCCAGGAGCCGGCGGAGCATGGTTAAACCATCGTAATGCCGGAGGTAGCAGTGCTCAAGATGGGTCAGCACCAGAGGGGCGCCGCTGCCGTCGTCCACCTGGGCCAGCCACTCCTTCCCCCCCGCCAGGATTTGTTCCGGCTCCGGGGGGGCCAGCAGGTCCCAGCCCCGGGCCTCGGCCCACTGCGCCAGAATCTGGGCCGTGCCGCTGTAAGAGGGGCCCACGAACACCTGGACGGGGGTTTCCGGTTGCGTCGCGTCCAGCCAGTCATCCAGGGATGCGGTCACCGCAGCGATCCCTTCAGACCAATCCGGGACTGGCACCACCTCATCCAGCAGCTCCCGGGGCGCCTGGCTCAGATCTAATTCTCTGGAGACCGGTCTGGATTTTTCCCCCCACCCCAGCCGGTCCCACAGCCCGAAGATGCCACGGCGGACCTTTTCCTGGGCCGGCTCCGGCGGTCTGGTGTACTGGTCCAACCGAATGAAACGCCAGAGGTCTTGCTTTGGGTCCGCTGCCACTGTCCCATCTCCCCGGAAGGTTCTCCAACCCCTCTCTATTCGCCCCTTCCTTCAGGGTGCAAACTAAAACTATCGGTGACGCGGCGCCAAATTTCCGGCGCCCCACAACTTCAGGCGCGGTTGATCCAGGGAAACACCGGTGCAGTGCGAGCCGTGCCAACCTCTAAACCCGCTCCCCCTGAGTACCGGCATCCAGGAGAAATGTAACCGCTATCAACCGGACTTAGGAGAATTATGCCATAACATAATCATGATATGAGGCAATGCCAGCCTTACGTATGGGGGTTGGCCAAGACCGGCCAAGGGCAAGACCTGAGTCCATGCCCTCTAATTCCTGCCGCCCTGTTTGAGCAGCGCCTCCAGTGCTTTGGCTTCCTGCTCCTGGCCCCGGGCCTGGTAGAGGCCCAACAGCAGATTGCCGTTGAGCTCCGCCTCGGCCCGGTCGCCCCGGGCCAGGGCCAGCAGGGTCAGGCCCTTGAGGCTGGCGGCGATGCCATCGGTGTCCTGGAGCCGGCGGAATTCGACCAGGGCCTCATTGAGATACACCGCGGCCCGGTCATAGTCCTTCAGGTCCAGGAAGGTGCGCCCCAGGCGCTCCTGGCGCAGGGCCTGGCCCCGCGGATCCTTGGCGCCCGTATCGGCCATGAGCGCCTGGTGGTAATAATTCAGGGCCAGCGTATAGTCCTTATGGACCCGGGCCACATCCCCCAGGTGGGTCAGGGTCAGGGCCAAGAGCGGCCCCGGGGGCAGTTGCCGGGCCTGCTCCAGGGCCTCCAGGTAGGCGGCGTTGGCCTCCCGGATGCGGCCCTGGCCTTGATAAGCCCGGCCCAGGTTGTTCAGGGTTTCGCAGAGGGCGGCGGGGTCGTTACGTTCCCGGTTCACGGCCAGGGCTTCCTGAAAGCGGCGCCCGGCCAGCTCCAGGTTCCCCTGGGCCTGGGCGATAACCCCGAGGTTGTTGAGGTTGGCGGCGATGCCGGACCTACGGTCGATGAGCCGGTTGTAGTCCAGGGCCTTTTCAAACTTTCCCTGGGCCAGGTCAAAGCGGCTCTGCCGGTAATACTGATACCCCGCGTCATTGAAGGCGATGGCTTCACGTTTAAGGTCCACGCCGGTCTTGGCGGGCCCGCCGCAGCCCAGCAGGAAAACCAGCACCCACAGCCAACGCCACCTGTCAGTCACGTCTAATCCTTTCCCGGCGCCGCATCCATCCGGATGGTGTGCTCCTGGGGTCGGGGCACATAGTTGCGCAACGGCCATAATTGCTTCGCCGCCTTGGCCGCCTGGTCGGCGTCCCCGAACAGGGTCTGCCCTTCGGTGACCAAACCCGGCAGCCCCTTGCCGGCCTTATCCAGGTTGGCCACGAAACTCTGCAGTTTCTTTGCTATGTCCGGCAGCCGGGCCATGGCTTCCTTCAAATCCGCCGAGGTTAAATTGAGTTTGGCAAAAGTGGCGTGCAGCTCCGCCATGGTCTTGACGGTCTGGTCTTTGAAGGCCTTATCATGCAACAGCGTGCCGACCACGCCCTTGCCTTTTTCCAGGGCGACGGCGAATTTCCGCAGTTGCGCCACGGCCTCGGCGCTATCCCGGTAGAGGGCGGGATCGTTCACCAGCTTTCCAATGCTTCCCGTGCCGACGTTGATCTTGGAGACGATGTCCTTGACTTCGGAGAGGATTTTTTGCAGATCCTCCAGGGCGGGGGCCGCCTGGGCCAGGAGCAGGGTGATATCCACGGGCTCCACCGCAGTCACCAGGCCTTCCGGAGGAATCGGCGCTTTATTAAGGGAACCGGAGCTCAGGTCCAGGCTCTTGTCGCCCAGCAACCCCATAAAACCGATGGTGGACCGGGAATCCTGCCGGATCCGGTCGCTGTTCTTTTCCACCACCTGGAAGATAACCACGATGTTGCCCTCGGGGTTGATGGTGGTGCTCAGGACAGTGCCGACCGTGACCCCTGCCAGGTGGACCTCGGAGCCGGGCTTGAGGCCGCTGACATTCTTGAAGATGGTCCGGTATTTGACGTATTCCTTAAAGAGTCCTTCCTGCTGGGCCACGATCAAGATCATGACCAGGAGGGCCGCCAGCGAGGCCACGACAAAAATGCCGACGATGGTTTCATATCTGCGCTCGATCATGTGGTCGTTTCCCCCTTAGGCTCCCGATGAAGAAAGCGCAGGACCTCGGGATGGGAGGAGTGCAGGAATTCCTCGTAGGTCCCCTGAAAGGCCCACTGGCCCTCGTGGAGGAGGACCAGCCGATCCGCCACCAGTTCCGTCAGGCGCAGGTCATGGCTGACCACGATGGAGGTGACCTTCAGGACCTTCTGGAGGGATTGGAGCAGCTGGCCGATCTCATCGCCGGTGATGGGGTCCAGGCCGGCGGTGGGTTCGTCATAGATGATGATCTGGGGGTCCAGGGCCAGGCTGCGGGCCAGGGCGGCCCGGCGCTGCATGCCGCCTGAAAGGGCCGTGGGGTCCAGGGGCTCCACCCCCTCCAGCCCCACCTGCCCCAGTTTCTCCGCCACCCGGCGCTCGATCTCGGCTTCGCTCCAATCGGTATGCTGTACCATCGGGAAGGCCACGTTTTCCCCCACCGTCATGGAATCATACAGGGCCGAACCCTGGAAGAGGTAGCCGGTCTTCAACCTCAGGTTCCTCCAGTCGGTATCCGTGACAAAATCGGTAATTTCTACCCCTTCCACCGCGATAACGCCCGCATCCGGGGGGTTCAATCCCACCAGCATGCTGGTCAACACGGTCTTGCCGCAACCGCTGCGGCCTAAAATTACCATGGTTTCCCCCTGGTTGACCTCCAGGTCTACCCCGATCAGCACCTTATTTTCCCCGAAAGATTTTTCGATCCCCCGGAAGGAAATCAAGGGACGACCGGGCTCCGGGATGACCGGGGCAGACGCTTCTTCCACCCTAAGGCCAGAGGAGTATGGTGAGTTTAGTGAGAAAGACATCGGCAATTAGGATCAGCAGGATGGACCTCACCACCGAAATTTTGGTGGCCTGGCCCACCCCGAACGTGCCATGTTCGGTGTTATAGCCGTGATAGCAGCTCACGGTGCCCACGATCAGCCCAAAGATGGCGGTCTTGCCGATGCCCGGCAGGATATCCTTCAGCGTCAGATACTTGATGGTCAGGACGTAGTAATAGCCGGGGCTCATACCTACCTGGGTCACCCCAATGACCAGGCCACCTAAGATGCCGACGATGTTGGCAGCCACGGTCAGTAAAGGCAAGACCAGCATGCAGGCCAGAATCCGGGTGACCACCAGGTATTTCATGGGGTTGACGGCAGAGACGGTGAGGGCGTCGAGTTGGTGGGTAACTCGCATGGAACCCAACTCGGCGCCCATGCCGGCGCCGCCCCGGGCCGCCACCATAATGCCGGCCAGCAGCGGGCCCAGTTCCCGGACAAAAGACATGGCCACGCTGGTGGCGATGTAATTGGAGGCCCCGAACCAGCTCAGCACTTTGAGGCCCTGCATGGCCAGGACCAGCCCCACCGCAAAGCAGGCCACCACCACCAGGGTGAATGATTTCACCCCCAGGTGGTACATCTGGGCGATAACTTCTCGGACAAACCAGGGCGGGTAGGCCAGGGTGCGGCAGGCATCCACCAAAAAGAGGAACAAGGCCCCCATGTAATCGACGAAAGCCATCGTTTGATGGCCGACCCGATAGAACAAGCCCTCTTTCATCAGCCTCGCCCCGTGCAACCCTCGCGGAGGCCCAAGACAGGTCCGGGGCAACCCGGCCTGCCACGCCTCGCCATGGGTTACAACATGTTAAAACTACCTAAAAATCAGGCTTGTGTCAAGGAGAAAGCCCGGGCCGCGGCCCCACACGCCGCCGTGCCCCTGGGATGCGAGAACAAATAACAATTTCGTAACACATTGTTATCATTTTGTTGCTAAATTTACGAAAAGGGAATATATAATATAGGGATAATGGGTTGCACCCGGCCGGATGGACGAGAGGTCCGGGTTACCGGCGTTTTACCTAAAGATCACCCCAGTGAAACCAACAAATAGTCTAGCCGCCTGGCAGCGAGTCACCTGATGAACGACCTTAACCTGTTGTACGAGATTACCGAAACCCTGGGCTCCCTTGGCCCTTTGCCCCGTATCCTGCAACGGGTGCTCCAGATTTTGGCCCAGAGCATGGGCATGCGCCGGGGCACCGTCACCATCCTCAACCCGGAGACCGCCGAATTGCAAATCGAGGTGGCCCACGGCCTCACGGCGGAAGCCCGGCGCCGCGGGCGTTACAAGCTGGGGGAAGGCATCACCGGCCGGGTGGTGGAGACCGGAGAGCCGGCGGTGGTCCCCCGGGTGAGCCAGGAGCCGCTCTTTTTGAACCGGACCCGGTCCCGGGGCAGCCGGGAGAAGGACGAACTCTCCTTCCTGTGCGTGCCCATCAAAATTAACTACAAGACCATCGGCGCCCTCTCCGTGGACAAACTCCACCGGGACCTGGACCTGGACCGGGATCTCCGGCTGCTCACCATCATCGCCTCCATCATCGCCCAGACGGTCAACAACCTGCTGCTCATCGACCGGGAGAAGGAACGCCTGCACAACGAAAACGTCAAGCTCAAAGGCCAGTTGCAGGAGCGTTACCAGATGGGCAATATCATCGGCACTTCCGGGCGCATGCGCGAGGTGTTCGAGATGATCGAACGGGTGGCCAAGAGCAACGCCACCATCCTGATTCGGGGCGAATCCGGCACCGGCAAGGAGATGGTGGCCTCGGCCCTGCACTATAACTCTCTGCGGGCCGACAAGCCCTTTATCAAGGTAAACCTGGCGAGTCTGCCGGAGACCCTGGTGGAGAGCGAACTCTTCGGCCACGAGCGCGGCGCCTTCACCGGGGCCATGCAGCGCAAGCAGGGCCGCTTCGAACTGGCCCAGGGGGGGACGATCTTTCTGGATGAAATCGGCGACTTGAGCCTCAATGTGCAGCTCAAACTCTTGCGGGTCATCCAGGAACGGGAGTATGCCCGGTTGGGCGGCACGGCCACCCTGAAGGCCGACATCCGCCTGCTGGCCGCTACCCACCGGGATTTGGAGCAGGCCATGTCTCAAGGGATATTCCGGGAAGACCTCTACTACCGCCTCAACGTCTTTCCCATTTATCTGCCCCCCCTCAGGGAGCGCATGGCCGACATCCCGGCCCTGTCGGAATACTTCTTAAACAAATACGGTGAGGAGCACGCCAAGCCGGTGAAGCGTCTGTCGGCCCCGGCCCTGGACCTGCTCATGCAGTACCCCTGGCCCGGCAACGTGCGGGAACTGGAAAACATCATCGAGCGGGCGGTGCTGGTGTGCGACGAAGACACCATCTTGAGCGTCCACCTGCCTCCCACCTTACAGCGCCAGGAGCCGGGCGGGGACCACCGGGGCCTGTCCGCCCAGGTGGCGCACCTGGAACGGGAACTCATCACCGAGGCCCTGCGCCAGACCCGGGGCAACCAGAGCCAGGCGGCCCAAATCCTCGACACCAGCCTCAGGATCCTGGGCTACAAGATCAAGCAGTACGCCATCGAAGCCAAACGCTTCCGGGCGACGTAACGGGCAACGGGTAACATTGGACCTTGACGAAGTTCCGTTGATTCAAAGGGCAGTGAATTAATGATAAAAAAGGGTGGGCCTGGCCCACCCTTGAACTTTTTGATCCGTAGATCCGTAGGGCGGGAAAGCGAAGCGCATCCCGCCTTTTGCACATGCTTTAACTGAAATCATGGCGCAATACATTCCCGCCTTTGTCCCAGGAGGAGCGTTCTGTTTCATGCTGACAAGGTTGGAACGCCGCCGGAAACTCTTGGCCGCACCCATTGATTATCATCGGCTCAGGTCATCAGGGCCAGGAGTTCGTCGGTCTTGGCCTTGAGCCGCGCCGGGTCTTGACGGGTTTCGACGTTGAGCCGCAGAACGGGTTCGGTGTTGGATTTACGCAGGTTGAAACGCCAGTCCGGGAATTCCAGGCTGAGGCCGTCGGTGCGGTCGGCCGCCACGGCTTCGGCCATATAGCGCGCCTCGACGCGCTGCAGGGCCGCGTCGGGGTCCGCGAGCTTGCGATTGATCTCGCCGCTGCACGGGTAGCGCTCCATTCTCTCCCTTACCAGGGCGGAAAGGGGTTGGCCGGTGCGGCACATACTCTGCAGCACCAGCAACCAGGGGATCATGCCGCTGTCGCAAAAGGCGAATTCCCGGAAGTAGTGGTGGCCCGACATCTCCCCGCCGTAGAGGGCGTTTTCCAGCCGCATCCGGGCCTTGATAAAGGCGTGGCCGGTCTTGCTCATCACCGGGCGGCCGCCGGCCTCCCGCACCATGTCCACAGTATTCCAGGTCAACCGGGGGTCGTGAATGATCGCCGCGCCCGGCTGAGCCGCCAGGAGCGCGGCGGCGATAAACCCCACCAGGTAATAGCCCTCGATAAAAGCTCCCTGTTCATCGAAGAAAAAGCAGCGGTCAAAGTCGCCGTCCCAGGCCAGGCCCAGGTCGGCGCCATTGTCCCGCACTGCCTGAATGGTGATCTGACGGTTTTCCGGCAGCAGGGGGTTGGGCACCCCGTGGGGAAACGTCGGGTCCGGGGCGTGGCAGATCTTGATGAACTTAAACGGCAGGTGTCGCTCCAGGGCGTCGAGCACTGGCCCGGCGCAACCGTTGCCGGCGTTGACCACCACCTTGAGAGGTTTCAAGACCCGGGGGTCGATGTAGCTCAACAGGTGCCCGATATAGGCCTCCAGGCAATCCGTAGCCCGCCGCCCCCCCCTGGGTGTGGAGGCGGGCGGGAATTCCCCGGCCCCGGCCAGGCCTTCGATCTCTTTCAGCCCGCTCTCGCCGCTCAGCGGCCGGGACTCTTCCCGGACGAACTTCATGCCGTTGTATTCCGGGGGGTTGTGGCTGGCGGTGACCATAATGCCGCCGTCCAACCCCAGGTGAGAAGTAGCAAAGTAGATCTGCTCCGTGCCGCACAGCCCCAGATCCCAGACCTCCACCCCGGCGTCATTCAGGCCGGCGGTCAGGGCCTCAGTCAAAGGGAGGCTGGAGAAGCGTATATCCCGCCCCACCGCTACCCGGCCCGGCGACAGAAACGCCGCATAAGCCCGGCCGATCCGGTAAGATAGGTCTTCGTTGAGTTCCTCGGGAACCCGTCCCCGAACGTCATAGGCCTTAAAACAGCTGAGCTTTTGCATGGTTAGTTCTCACCCACAAACCGTCTAAAATCCCCCCCTTTTTCAAAGGGGGACTTTAACTGCCGTTTTGCATTTTAAGCATTTCCGGATGGACACTCGTTAAGCCTGCGGTGCGAAGCCCCTGGTCCCTGGCGGCTCGCACCATTTTTGGATATTTGGTATTATCATGTCCAGGGTGTAAAGGCCAGGGTGGAGCATCTCTTTCGGGTCAATACCGGGCAGTCAGCCATGGGGCTCAGGCCGCAGCCGTAAATCATGAAAGGATTGGTGGGGCGGACCTCCGTGCCCGCCGCCGTTGGTGGCACAGGTTTTCAACCTGTGCACCCGCACCGGTAAGATACCGTTGCCACCACAAACTATTCAAGACAGGAGCGAACCGTATGATTCATATCTCCAGGTCGGTGGTGGGAGCGGCCGAACTCGAGGCCATGGGCCGGGTAATGCGCCAGGACGGTTACCTGGGTATGGGCCAGGAAGTGCGGGCTTTTGAAGCAGAGCTTAAGGCTTATCTCGGCGGCCAGGAGGACCGCACGGTCATCTGCCTCAATTCCGGCACCGCCGCGCTGCATCTGGCGGTGCAGGCGCTCACCAGCCCCGGGGATGAAGTCCTGGTGCAATCGCTGACTTTTATTGCCTCGTTCCAGGCCATCAGTGCCGCGGGCGCGGTGCCGGTGGCCTGCGAAGTCTACCCGGACACGGTAACCCTGGACCTTGAGGATGCCGCCCGGAGAATTACGCTCCGCACCAAGGCCGTGATGCCGGTCCACTACGCCAGCAACCCCGGGGACCTTGAGGCCATCTACGGCTTTGCCGAGCGTCATGGCCTACGGGTCATTGAAGACGCGGCCCATGCCTTCGGATGCACCTATAAGGGCCGGAAGATCGGCTCATTCGGCGACCTGGCCTGCTTCAGCTTTGACGGGCTGAAAAATATCACCAGCGGCGAGGGCGGGGCCGTGGTCACTGCGGACCCCGGGGTTATCCAAGCGGTTCAGGATGCCCGCCTGTTAGGGGTGCAGCGTGACACCGAAAAACGTTATCAGGGGGCGCGCAGTTGGGAGTTCGACGTCCAGCATCAGGGCTATCGGTACCATCTGAGCAATCTGTTCGCCGCCGTAGGCCGGGTGCAGCTGGGGCGCTTTGAAGGGGAATTCAAACCCCGGCGTGTCGAATTGGCCCAAAAATACCGCACCGCCTTTGCCGACACCAGCGACCTCCTCCTTTTCCATGGCGACCCCGGCCCCATTGTCCCTCATATTTTTACCGTCCGGGTGCTCAACGGGAAGCGGGATGGGCTGCGGCAATTTTTGCGGCAGCGGGAGATTGAAACCGGCATTCACTATAAGCCGAATCATCTCCTGTCGTTTTACGGCGGGGGCAAAGAATCGCTGCCGGTGACTGAGAAGCTCTATGAAGAGTTGTTAACCCTGCCCCTGCATCCCGGGCTAAAGGATGAAGAGGTTGATGCTACCATTGCGGCGGTTAGGGAATTTTTGTCTGATGCCTCAAACTGCTGAGGCTTTGGTGGCACAGGCGTCCCGCCTGTGCTGGCGCAGGCTAAAGCCTGCGGCTACCAATAAATTACCTGTTTAATCGCATTTCGGTATTACAGCCTCTGAGGCAGACATGGTTACCGGCTGAACTGCGCTCCCAAACTTTCACCCCTGGTTATGCAGGGGATCGGAGCCGGATTTGCCTGGGGTGAGCTTATAGCGTTTGCCATAAATTCCTTCCGTTTGACGGTTCTTAAATCCCCCTAAATCCCCCTTTTCCAAAGGGGGACTTTAACAGCATTTCTTTGCAGTTACCCCCATTTTTAAAAGGGGGGCAGGGGGGATTATAAGGCTACCCCTAGCGGAAAAACTTTTGGCAATTAGGTATAAATCCGGATTAATACCACCTTCCCCTAAATAAACCGCCGCATCAGGTCGTCGGTCACCGCGTCCACGTCGTCTGACCGGAGGCCGTATTCCCGGCAGACCCCCTCGACTCGGGCAATCTTGCCGGGGTCGTCCAAATCATCTAAACCCGACATGAGCCCCAATCGCCGCCCCACCCGGTAGATGAATTGCAACTCCGGTTCCAACTTCAGAAAAGCGCTGACGATCCCTATCAGACGCGCCTGGTCCTGGGGCAGCTGCCCGTCCACTTCGGGCAAGAGATTCAAGATGTGATCGCTCCGGATGGCGCTGGTGATCCCGGACAGCGATTCCAGAAACAGGAGCAGTTCCCGGGCCGTCTCCACATCCGACGCCTTATCGAAGCGGCCGGCGGCATAATCTTCATACAGGGGGATATGGGTCGGGATGGCCAGGGTGCGCAGCCGGATAAAATCCGGGTTGATCTGATTTAAGGCCGCGGCCGTCTCCACCGCGTTGGCTTCGAGCCACCGCCTTCCTCCCAGCCCCGGCATGTAGTATTCCGACAACTCCATCCCCGCGGCTTTGACCTTGAGCCCGGCCCGGATGTGCAGGCGCTGGGTGGCGCCTTTACGCACCAGCTTCAGGACTTCGTTGGCCCCCGATTCCATGCCGATGTGAATCCGGCTGAGTCCGGCGCCTCTCAGGTCGACCAGGGCGCCGGGATCGAGATTGGCGATGGTGCTGGAGCGGGCGTACGAGGTTATCCGGGGCACTTCCGGGAACCGCGCCGTCAGATGCCGGAGAATGGCCAGCAGGTCCCCGGGGTCCACCACCAGGCTGTTGGCATCCTGGATGAAAACCTGGCGGCGGCCGTACCTCGCCCAGTTCCTGGCCGCGGCCCAGGCCCGGGGGTCAGTCCCGGACGGCCCCATCGCTGTCGGCTCCCCAGGCCCCTCCCGGAGCTGTTGCGTCGCCTCGTACACCTGGTCGATGTCCCGCACAATATGCGCCACCGGCCGCACCGAGAACCGGGCGCCTTTATAGACCGGGCAGAAGGTGCAGTGGTTCCAGGGACAGTTCCGGGTCACCCGCAGCAGGAGGCTGTGGGCCTCGCTGGGGGGCCGGATGGGGCCCTGCTCAAAGCCCTGGTAGGTCATATCCCGGCTGTCGGGCCGCTTTAGCATCACTCAACTCCATGGCGACTCAGGCTGCCCCTGTCGTCCCCTTATACCAAGTTGAGACCTCTGCGAAAGTCTCTATCGCTATCTTTCCTCATCAAAATGTAGCGTAGGCGCCCTCGCCTGCGCCTAAATAGAGTATTGACAGCCGAGGGCGGCTATCCTACATGAGACTTTCGCAGAGGTCTCAACTTGCTTTGAAATGAAACCAACCAATCAGATAACTTATTGATATCACACGTAGGGGCGGGTTTCAAACCCGCCCCTACAAAACGAACATGTCATTATGCCAATCCCCCGCCAACCCGTAAAGAACAAAAGGGCGACCCGGCAGGCCGCCCCTGAGCTTGTTTCAATGTAACGGCTAATTTCTCAGGCCTGCCGCATCCTCTCCTTCAGGTTCGCCATCACCGGGTCGAACTGTTGCTGGAGCTGCCCCTTAAATCGGAGCCACTCTTCCTGGAACTGGGGCAGGCGTTCCACGTCCACGTTCATCGGCGGGCGATTCTGCGCCTCCATGGTCTTCTGCATCTGCCCCATCCCGGCGGCAAACCGGCCCTTGAGCTGCTGCAAGGCGTTGCTGCGGAAGTGGACGTATTGCTGCAGGACCTGCTCCATTTCCGTCTGGATCAACGCCATGGCCTGGCGGTTGTTGGCCGCCAGAAGGAGGCCTTCCATGGCCCGGTCCTGGCGGGGGTCCACCGCATTTTCCCGGGGCAGGCCCAGGTTCCGCAAGAAGACCTCTTTGATCGCCAATCGAGCCGCGGGCTGGGCCTGGGGCGGCAGACTCTTGAGATCAGCCTCCAGGTCCCCTTCGCCCTTGAGGAACTGCACCGCCAGCCCGCGGCCCTGCTCCTGGTGCCGGGCCAGTTCCATCTCTTCCTTGGAGGCCCGCCCGTATTGCTCCGCCCTTTCCAGGGCCAACTCTAAGGCACTCTTGATATCGGCCACTTATCGCTCCCTTTCTCTCCCGCCTGGGAGAATCAGCAGGTGCCTCATTTTATCTTGGAAGCAGGTGCGGCCTCGGTCTTGGGGGCGTCGGCGGAGACAGCTTCGCTGCCGCCGCTGCCGCCGTCGGCGGCCTTGGCGCCGTCGCCGTTGTCACCGGCCCCGGAGGCCGCGTTCTTGCCGGCATAATCCGTCACATACCACCCGCTGCCCTTCAGGTGAAAAGCGCAGGAACTGATAATCTTGTGAAGACTGCCGCCGCAGCTTGGACAATCCGCCAGGGGGGAATCAGAAATCTTTTGCCACCGTTCCACCACCTGACCGCATGCGGCGCACTGATACTCATAAATTGGCATACTGCAAACCTCCTTGGGTCCTCTCATCATAATATCGCATCACCGGCGGCAAATCCCTTACCGGGAGGCGCGCCAGGATTTTCTGCGTCAATTGATGCACCCGCCGCTCTTCCTCATGCTTGTGCTCCTCCGGGACCTCGTACAAGGCCAGGAACTGGCTGAAGCGCACGATGTGCACCAGTTCGTGGGTGACGATGTAGAGCAGCAGCGGGAACAGACTCAGATCGTCAACCTGCTGCAGGGTCTTGAGGATATTGTGGTCCTGCAGGCAGACCCGGTAAAAATCAAACATCGCCGAGCGCAGCAGGCGGTCCTTATGCCGGCCATCGTACTTGGCCACCATGGCCAGGGCGTGGGAGGAAATCTCCTCGGCCGCCAGAGCCTCCAGAGTCAGAATGTCATACCGGGCCCGGCGCCAGTGGCAGGGAGACAGCTTGAAAAAGTCGGAGGTCACCTCCTCGGCGATGACCGTCGCCTCTTTCAGAAGCTCCTTGTGGTGCTGGCGGAAATACTCCGGTTTCATTATCTAGATATTATGATCATTTATCTACTGCTTGTCAATTCCTCCAACCCGGGGGAGTTGGGGTTTTCGGTCCAGTTCCCCGTTCGCCGCATAAGTTCCGGCCCCGATAAACCAGCGCCCTCGCCGGCAGCGACTCTCGGGGCCCTTGCTTATCCGCCGGGGCCCACTATTCGGCGCAATTGATCGACCATCTCATCGGGCTCCAATCTCAGGGTGTAATCGCAATCGACAAAGACGAAACGAATCGTGCCGTCCGGGGCCACGATAAAGGTGCCCGGCAGGGGGAGTTCGTAAGCCTCGTCAGCATTGTAGTCCTGCAAGTCAATCCCGAATTTTTTGTAGAGATGACGCAATGGTTCGGGCAGGGAGAAGACCAGCCCGTATAGCCTCGCCACCTTGTTGCCCACGTCGCTCAGGAGAACGAAGCCGAGGTTATGCTTGTCCGCCAGGGTGAGGGCATGGTCGGGCGTCTGGGGTGAAATCGCCACCATTGAAGCCCCGAGGGCCTTGATCTCCGGCAACCTGCCCTGGTAAGCCTGCAACTGCAGGTTACAGTACGGTCACCAGGTGCCGCGATAGAAGGTGACGACTACGGGACCCCGGGCCAGGAGATCGGCAAGCCGCACCAACTCGCCGCCGGCGTCCGGCAAGGTGAAATCCGGAGCCTGGTCCCCGATCTTTTTGGCCCGCTCGACAATCCCCGAGCGTATCAGGTCTTCGGTGGCCTTTTCCATAATCGCCGCATCAGCCGTACTTACCCGGGAGAGCACCCCCACCTTGTATCGGCGCAGCGTTTCCTGCAAATTCATCTTATCCTCTCCTGCCGCATAACTTGATAACGGGCTCTGTCTGATAGTTAATGTAGGGTGCGCACCGCGCACCAGCGGCGGGTGGGACGGCCGCCCTTTTCATGCCTTACGGGGGGGGCCAAAGGCCTATGAGGAATTTTTTTAATTATACCACCCCTTGAGCCGCCTCTCTATAATCAATTGACTAATTTCAGCCCGACAAGATATATTTTCATTAAATCTTGATGGAGGTGGGGAAACGTGAAGAAATTAGTCCTCTTACTGCCTCTGGTGTTTATTGCGGCGCTGGGCGGCTGTTGACCGGGGTCCAGGGCTGCGGTCCAGCAGCCGCCAACCATCCTGGCCGTCGACAGGTCTGACATTGTCGGCATACCGGTCCGAACTTGCGGCGCCCCATCTGAACCATCCCGGCTCCCCGACTACCGGGGTGCTGGCTGAGAACACTTCTACCCCGGATAATCGAAGTCGTGATACGCGCCGGACCCCCGGCACCGTTAACCGCAACCTGAAAACAGAAGACCGCTGATACTATGGCCCGTCTGCCCAAGCAACTGGAGTCTGTGGCCCGGATGCTCACCTACATCCTGAGCCACCGGCCCGACGAGTTCGGTCTGGTCCTCTCAGAGGATGGGTTCATTCCCATCAAGCACCTGCTCCAGGCCTTGAGCGCGGAGCCCGGCTGGGGCTTCGTCCGGCGCTACCACCTGGATCAGGTGGTGGGGCTGATGTCGCCCCCGGCCTTCGAGGTGCAAGACGAGCACATCCGCGCCCTGACGCCGGAGCCGGCAAAACTCCGCCGCGACCCGGGGGAGCCCCCCCCTGCCCTGCTCTACGTCGCCATTCCCCCCAAGGCCCACCCCCGGGTGTGGGAGGAGGGGCTCAAGCCGCTGCCGGACCGGGAGCTCGTCCTGGCCGCGACCCCGGAACTGGCAAAAAAGCTGGGGCGGGGCCGGGCCCCGGACCTCGTGATGGTCACCGTCCAGGCCCAGTTCGCCGCCCGGCGCGGCATCAGCTTCACGGGCTATGGCGAGGGTTTGTACCTGGCCCCGCCCCTGGACCGGGACGTCCTCCAACTGCCGCCCCCGCCCCAGGCCCCGGAAAAGCCCAAAGCCGAAAAACCCCGGCCCACGGCCCCCACCCCCGGCAGCTTCGCCCTGGACTTGTCCGGGATGCTGCCGCCCGCCACCAAGCCCCGGTCCAAGGGCAAGAAGAGCGAGCCGGACTGGAAGGCCGGAACCCGGGCCTTGCGGAAGCAAAGGGAAAAAGGGGAAAAGGGCAAAGGGCGAAAAGATTAAGGCGTCTAAGTTGTAGCGGTGAGCGCATCGCCCCTACGGGAACTTTTCAAGACAGTTGCTCATGGGCCTTTGGCCCAGCCATAAATGATGAAAAGTCGGTGGGGCGGGCCTCCGTGCCCGCCGTGGCCATAAGCTCATGGTGCGTAAGACGCTCCCTACGAAAACTTTTCAAAGCCGCCTGAGTAACGATTTAAAGAGCCGGATGCCCAGGTAAGACACGGAACAAAACCGCCTCAGGCTAACTTGCTTGTTCGCCAGAGAAAACCCGGCGGCTAAGCCTGATCTCCCTTTCCCTGGCCTCCCGGACCGGCCAAAAAACTGAAAAAAAACTTGACAGCCGGGGGGATTGGTAATAAAAATTCCGAGTAATAAAGAAAATTTTCACAAAGACCAAGCCTATGGATCGATAACGATGGAGATTAAGAGCCCCGTCAGCGCCACGTTGAGCCCCGAGCAACTCGCCGCCATCCAGGATGCCGTCAGCCATTACCGCGCCGTCAAGGGGGGGGTAATGCCCGCCCTTCATACCGTTCAGGGCATTTGCGGCAACTGGCTGCCCCTGGAAGCCTTGAAGTTGCTGGCCGAAGGCATGGATATTCCCTACCCCTACCTTTACGGCGTCATGAGCTTCTACACCATGTTCTCGCCGACGCCCCGGGGGAAGTACATCATCCGCCTGTGCGAGTCGCCCCCCTGCCATATCATGGGGGCGGTAAATTTGGCGGAGATGCTCCAGACGGAGTTGGGGATCAAGGTGGGGGAAACCACCGCCGACGGCCTCTTTACCCTGGAGCACACCGCCTGCCTGGGGGTCTGCGAGGTCTCCCCGGCCATGCAGATCAACGAGGTGGTCTTCGGACGGCTCACGCCCGAGCGCGTCAAGAACATCCTCAGCGACTACCGGGCCGGCAAGGCCGTGGATTACCGGACCCTGCCCCGCACCACCAACCCGCTGAGCGATTACCTGGCCAGCGGCGATGAACTGGTGCTCCTGGCCAACGTGGATCAGATCGACCCGTTGAGCCTGGACGCCTATCTCGAACGGGGCGGCTACGACGGCCTGAAAAAGGCCTTGTCCCTGACCCCGGAAGAGGTGGTGAACACGGTGAAGGACTCCGGCCTCAGGGGCCGGGGCGGCGCCGGCTTCCCCACCGGGCTCAAGTGGTCTTTCACCCGGCCCAGCCCCATCACCCCCAAGTATATCGTCTGCAACGCCGATGAAGGCGAACCCGGCACCATCAAGGACCGCTACATCATGGAAGGCGATCCCCACCGGGTGCTGGAAGGCATGGCCATCGCCGGCTACGCCGTGGGCGCCAGCGTCGGCTACATCTATTGCCGGGGTGAATATTACCTGTCCATGTATCGGCTGAACAAGGCCATCGAGGCCGCCACTGCCCTGAATCTTTTGGGCGACAACATCCAGGGCACCGACTTCTCATTCAAAATTCAGGTCCAGACCGGCGGCGGCTCTTATGTCTGCGGCGAGGAAACCGCACTCATCGAGTCCATCCAGGGCGAGCGGGGCAACCCCCGCGTAAAACCGCCCTTCCCCGGCCAGGTGGGCGTCTGGTACAAACCCACCATCGTCAACAACGTCGAATCGCTCTCCAACGTCCCGGCCATCCTGGTCAACGGTCCCGACTGGTACAAGTCCAAGGGCACCGAGGACACCAAGGGCACCAAGATTTTGCAGGTGGTGGGCCAGGTCAAGCGCCCCGGCGTGGTCGAGGCCAACCTGGGGATGCCGCTTAGGGAACTCATCGACAAGTACGGCGGCGGCGTCAGAGACGGCCGCACCTTCAAGGCCTGCCAACCCGGCGGCGCCTCGGTGGGCTTCATCCTGGACGAGCACCTGGACACCCCGATTGAACACGCGGCCCTGGCCAAGATCCAGGGCGGCCTGGGCTCCGGCACCATGCTGGTGATGGACGACACCGTCTGCGTCATCGACGTGGTCAAGTGCCTGCTGTATTTCTTCCAGCACGAGTCCTGCGGCTTCTGTCTCCCCTGCCGCCGGGGCACCCGGGTCCTCTACGAAATGATCTGCAAGGTGGCCGCGGGCACAGGTACCCAGGCCGACCTGGACCGGATGCTGACCCTGGCCCAGACCATGGTGGATTCCGCCAACTGCGCCCTGGGATGGAGCCCGTATTCCTTCCTCAAGACCACCATGGAGCGCTTCAAGGACGAATACGACGCCCACCTGGCGGGCAACTGCCCCCTGGGGGTGTGCAAGGCGGAAGAGCATTCGCATTAAAACTTGGTAGCACAGGCTTTCCAGCCTGTGCCAGCGCGCCGGCAGGAATGCCGCGCCACCAGAAAACACGAACCATCCTTAATTCGAAGCAGTAGTGCTAAGGATTAACTATGCTGATCAATTATGTGCCGGTATTAATCTTCATGTTAGTCGCCATCGGGCTGGTGGCCGTGATCGTCCTCTTGTCCGAGATGCTGGGCAAGAAGAAGCACTTCGCCAGCAAAGACATGCCGTATGAGTGCGGCATGGACCCCATCGGCGACGCCCGCAGCCGTTACACGGTGCGCTTCTACGTCATCGCCATGTTCTTCATCGTGTTCGACATTGAAGCCATTTTCCTCTACCCCTGGGCGGTGGTGTTCAAGTCCCTGGGCTGGTTCGGGTTCGTGGAGATGCTGGTGTTCATCGGCATCATCGCGGTGGGCCTGGTGTACGTCTGGGGCAAGGGCGCCCTGGAGTGGGAGTGATGAAGCGGGTTTCAGGTTTCAGGTTTCAGGTTCTGGGTTAATTACCACAGGGCAATTTCATTAGTACCTGGCTGGCCTGAGAACCAAAAACGAAAAACCAAAAACGGCTTTTTGGAGTACTGGAATGGGAATCGAAGAACACCTCGGATATAACGTTTTAACCACCACCCTGGAGAAGCTGGTGGACTGGGGCCGCAAGAACAGCCTCTGGCCCGCCACCTTCGGGCTGGCCTGCTGCGCCATCGAGATGATCTGCACCGCGGCCAACCGCTGGGACATCGCCCGTTTCGGCATGGAGGCCTTCCGCGCCTCTCCCCGCCAGGCGGACGTGATCATCATCGCCGGCACCGTGGTCAAGAAGATGATGCCGGCCATCCAGCGGGTTTACGACCAGATGAGCGAACCCAAATGGGTCATCGCCATGGGCGCCTGCGCCACCTCCGGGGGGATTTTCGACTCCTACGCCGTGGTCCAGGGCATCGACAAGTACCTGCCGGTGGACGTCTACGTGCCCGGCTGCCCGCCCCGGCCCGAAGGTTTGCTGTACGGTATTTTAAAGCTCCATGAGCAGATCTTGAAAGATCCCTTCCTGAGCCAGAAGTACAAGGACAGCCTGCAGGCCCGGCGGGAGGTGGCGGCATGAACAAAGCGGTGGCCCTGCTGGAAGAAAAGTTTCCTGATGAGGTGGTGGAGGTGGTGGAATTCCGCGGTGATACCACCATCGAGGTCAAGCCGGAACGCATCGTGGACATCTGCACCGCCCTCAAAGACGGCCACGACACCGGCTTTAAGTACCTGTCCATGATCGCCGGGATGGATTATTCCCCTGCCAGTCCCCGGTTCGGCGTGGTTTATGCCCTTTACAGCCACAAGCACCACGACCGCATCACCTTGAAGGCGCGGTTGGCGGATGACCAGGCCCCGGCCATCGACTCGGTGGCCAAGGTGTGGTCCACGGCCAATTGGCACGAGCGGGAAATTTACGACATGATGGGCATCCGCTTCAAGGGGCACCCGGACCTCAGGCGCATCCTCATGCCGTCGGACTGGGTGGGGCATCCCCAGCGGAAGGATTATCCCTTAAAAGGTATGTAGGGCGGGCACTGCCCGCCATAATCAATGAAGGTGGGCGATGCCCACCCTACATGAGCCAAACCGCCAATGACATTGATCGTTAGGATAACCCCATGAATCAAGTCGGAACCATGAAACGCACCGAAACCATGCTGCTGAACGTGGGGCCCAGCCACCCCAGCACCCACGGGGTCCTTCGGGTCCTGGTGGATCTGGACGGCGAGCTCATCAACAGCGCCGACCCGGACATCGGTTACCTCCACCGCGGCATCGAGAAGATGTGCGAGTACCGCACCTATCACAAGTGCCTGCCCCTGATGAACCGGATCGACTACCTGGCCGGGGAAGTCAACAACTTCGGCTTCTGCCTGGCGGTGGAAAAGCTGCTGGGCGTCGAGATCCCCAAACGGGCCCAGTATATCCGGGTGCTGATCGTGGAATTGACCCGGATCGCCTCCCACCTCTTCTGGCTGGGGACCCACGGCCACGACCTGGGGGCCATGACCCCGCTGTTTTACGCCTTCCGCGAGCGGGAAACGATCATGGACCTGTGCGAAATGGTCTCCGGGGCCCGGATGTTTCCGCTCTATTTCCGCATCGGCGGCCTGGCCGCAGACCTGCCCGAGGGCTTCATGCCCGCGGCCTGGGAGTTCGTCAAATCCTTCCCCAAATGCTGGAAAGATTACGACACCCTCCTGACCCAAAACATCATCTGGAAACACCGCACCATGGGCGTGGGCACCATGAGCGCCGGCGACGCCCTGGACTGGGGCTGGTCCGGCCCCATGGCCCGGGGCTCCGGGGTGGATTGGGACCTCAGGCGGGACAACCCGTACTCCAGCTACGACGAGTTTGAATTTGAGGTGCCGTTGGGGAACAGCCAGGGCGACACCTACTCCCGGTACCTGGTGCGGATGGCCGAGATGCTCCAGAGCAACCGCATCGTCAAGCAGGCCCTGGAAAAAATCGCCAAGACCGAGCCCGGGGACATCAAGGTCGCCGACCCGCGGGTCAGCCTGCCCCCCAAAGAGATGGTCTACAGCGACATCGCCAGCCTGATCAACCATTTTAAGCTGATCCAGGAAGGCATCACGCCGCCTAAGGGCGAAGTCTACCAATGCATCGAGGCCCCCAAGGGCGAGATGGGGTTTTATATTGTCAGCGACGGCGGACCCCAGCCGCTCCGGGTCAAGGTCAGGACCCCGTCCTTTGTGGTGCTGGGCTCCCTGGACAAGCTCTGCCGGGGGAGATTGCTGTCGGACATGATCGCCATGATCGGCACCATGGACATCGTGTTGGCGGATGTGGACAGGTAGGGCGGGCGTCCCCGCCCGCCAGCAAAACGATTTTTTGGTGGCCAATGACCCCGATGTACCGCAACAAGGCTCTGCTGGGATTGGGACTGGTTCTGCTCATAGCATGGGCCGGGGCGGCTCATGGGCAGGCCACCAAGAGCTTTACCGGCAAAATCACCGAGATAGCCAGGGGCACCCAACTGGATGTCGGTAAATCGGGTACTTTCTATATGGTGCGGCTGGAAGAATACCCCAACATCGAATTCCGCCTTGCCTCTGAGGATGCCGTGAGATTCGGGGTGGTAGCCGCCGGTGGGCCGGCGCAAGTGGTGACGAGCAAAATGAGCAAGGGCCTGGGCTGGAAGGTAAAGCTGACCTGCGACACCCATAAGACCGGGTCGCTCAAGAACCCAGTCTACAAAGTGATTTCTCTGGTGCGGCTTGGCGACTAGGCAACGGTAGGCGAGCACTGCCCGTCAAGAAATACTCTTTATGGTGGGCGGTCCCACCCTACATTAAAAGCTGGAAGCGGATTGCTGACAGCTCAAAGCTAACGAGCGGTGAACATAGGAACGACTTATGGTTAATCTGACCATCGACGGACGGGCCATTCAGGCGAAACCGGGCTCGACCATCCTGGAAGTGGCCAAAGAGAACGGGATTTTCATCCCCTTCCTTTGCTACCATCCGGCCTTGAAACCCATCGGCAGCTGCCGTATCTGCGTGGTGGACGTAAAGCCCGGGCCGCCCCGGCCCATCCCGGCCTGCGCCACCACCGTCACCGAAGGCATGGAGGTGGTGACGGATACGCCCCGGCTTGCCGCCCTGCGCCAGGAGTTGATGAAGCTGGTGCTCATCAACCACGCCCTGGAATGCCCCATCTGCGACAAGGGCGGGGAATGCGAGCTCCAGAACATGACCCACGCTCTGGGTGTTTCCACGGTGGACCTGGAGGCGGTCAAACTGCCGCCCAATCCGGACTACGTCTCCCAGATGGTGGAGCGCCACCCGGACCGTTGCGTCACCTGCGGCCGCTGCGTGCGGGTCTGCCGGGACCGGGTGGGGGCCATGGCCATCAACTTTACGCTGCGCGGCTATTTCACCGAACTGGCCAGCGGCGCCCAGCCCCTGGACTGCGAGTTCTGCGGCTCCTGCATCGACATCTGCCCGGTGGGGGCCCTGATCAACAAGCAGTTTAAGTACCGGGCCCGGGCCTGGGATATGGTCAAGACCGAGATCGCCTGCCCCTTCTGCGGCGGCGGCTGCACCTACCAGGTGCATACCAAAGACGGCAAGATCCTGCGGGTGGTGAACGAAGATTCCGTGCTGCTCTGCGGCCGGGGCCGGTTTGGCTGGCCGGTGGTAGAAGCCGACGACCGTCTCAAGACCCCGTTGATTAAAGAAAACGGCAACTTTAGGGAAGCCTCCTGGGACGAGGCCCTGGACCTGGTGGCCGCCAAATTGACCGAAACCGTGGAGGCCGGCGGCGCCAAGGCCGTATACGGCGTCGGCTCACCCCGGGCCACCAACGAAGCCAACTACGTCTTTCAGAAATTCTTCCGGGAAGGACTGGCCACCAACCAGCTGGACAACCCGGGCCGTTATAATTATGCCCGGGCCATCAAGGCCATGGCCGAGGTTTTCGGGACTCCCAAGTTAGAAGGCCTGGAGATCGGCAGCGCCCTGGTGCCGCCTTACCACTCGCCGTTGGTGGTCAAGGAAGCGGCCACCGGCAGCGGCTTCCCCTTTGTGCTGGGGAAACTGGCCGACCTGCCTAAAGCCGACCTGGTCCTGGTGGTGGGCACGGACGTCACCCCGGAGAGCCCGCCCCTGGGCTGGGGTCTCATGGAAGCCAAAGACAACCCGAACTTCCGGCTGGTGATGGCCAATTCCCGAAAAACCAAGTTCGACCGCTACGCCCACCTGTCCGTGCGGTATAAGCCCGGCAGCGAACGGGTCCTCATCGCCGGGCTGATCAAGTTTTTCCTGGCCGACAACCCCGACTGGGTCCCGGCCATCAAGGCCGCCGGATTAGATGAGTTCAAAGACAGCATCAAGATCACCCCCAAGGAAATTACCACCAAGACCGGGGTGGAAGAGGCAACGCTTAAGGAATTGGCGGCGCTTCTGGCCCAGGCCAAGGCCCCGGCCATCGTCTTCGGCTCTGAGGTGATGAGTCAGGACAAGGGCCAACAGACCGCCCTGGCCCTGGCCGACCTCTTCCTCCTGGTGGGCCAACCGGACGCCCCCGGCAGCGCCCTGTATCCCGTGGCCGAGAAGAACAACTCCCGCGGCGTCAGCGAAGTCGGCGTCCTGCCGGACATGGGCCCAGGGTATATGCCGGTGGAAGGAACGGATGCCGGCCCCACCCTGGAAGAAATGCTGGACCTCCTGGAGCACGACGACGCCGCGGCGCCCAAGGCCTTGTATCTGCTGGGCGGGGACTTGCTGCGGTCGCTGCCGCATCGCAGCCGCACCAAAAAACTGCTCAAAAAAGTGCCGTTCATCGTGGTGCAGGACGCTTTCCTGACGGATACCGCCAAGCTGGCCGACGTAGTCCTGCCGGTGGCGGTACATGCCGAGCAGGAAGGCACCTTCATCAGCAGCACCGGACAGTTGGGGTTGATCAACCAGGCCTTGCCCACCAACGGGGTGCGGCCCGACTGGCAGATCATCAGCCAGCTGGGGACCAAGATGGGGTTCGCCCTGAAATCCGTCAGCCCCAAGGCGATTTTCAAGGAACTGGCCAAAAAGATGCCCCTGTGGGCCGGGTTGGCGCCCAAGTTAAGTGCGCCGTGCCCCGAGATCAAGGCAATGGTGAGCGGGAAGTTCGTCCCCTTTGAGGTGGACATCAGCCTGCCCGGCCGGCGGCCCTACACCCTGATCATCGGCAAATCCCTGCAGCACTCCGGGTCGTTCACCACCCATCACCCCGGCGGCACCCTGGCCGTTACGGGCGAGGCGTTCCTGAAGATCAATCCCGAGGACGCCCAGAGCCTGGAACTGGCCCCGGGTGAGGTGGTAAAGGTGATTTCCTCCTACGGGGAAATTGCGGCGCCGGTGAAATTGACCGCGGATGTGCCTGCGGGCGTGGTGTTCCTACCGGAGCATTTCGCCGCCCCGGCCGCCAACAATTTAACCCTGAACTCCAACCTGGTGCGCGTGACCATCCAAAAGGGTTGAGAACATGAATCTGCCCCTCGTAATAGCTGTCAGCGTCCTCAAGATCGCCGTAGTCATGACGGTCTTGCTCACCTGCGTCGCCTATACGGTGCTCCTGGAACGCAAGGTCCTGGGTTTCATCCAGCTGCGGTACGGCCCCAACCGGGTAGGCCCCTGGGGGTTGCTCCAGCCCTTGGCCGACGCCCTCAAGCTGCTGTTCAAGGAGGACTTCACCCCGCCGGGCGCCAACAAGTACCTCTTTGTCATGGCGCCGATCATCACGGCCGGGGCGGCCTTCCTGCCCTTTGCGGTCATTCCCTTCGCCGGCACTATCCTGCCGCCGGAGATTACCTTCTACGGCTACAAGATCGATCTCACCGTGGCGGCCCTGAACCAGGGGGTCATCGGTGACACCAACATCGGCCTGCTGTATATCTTCGCAGTGGGCTCGCTGGGGGTTTACGGGGCGATCCTGGGCGGCTGGGCCTCGAACAACAAGTATTCGCTGTTGGGCGGTCTCCGTCTCTGCGCCCAGATGGTCAGCTACGAGTTGGCCCTGGGCCTGTCGGTCATCGGCGTCATCATGCTGGCCGGGTCGCTGAGCACCGTCGCCATCGTGGAAGCCCAGAAGTCCACCCCGTTTATCGTGTACCAACCCCTGGGCTTCGTCATATTCATGATCGCGGCCATGGCCGAATGCGGCCGGACGCCGTTCGACCTCATCGAGTGCGAAAACGAGCTGGTGGCCGGGTACCAGACGGAATATAGCTCCATGAAGTGGGGCATGTTCATGATGGGGGAATACGCCCACATCATCGCGGCCTCGGCGCTGGCCACCACCCTGTTCCTGGGCGGCTGGCAGGGACCGTTGCTGCCCCCCGTCGTCTGGTTCATGGCCAAGACCTTCGCACTGGTCTTCTTCTTCATCTGGGTAAGAGGCACCTTCCCCCGCTTCCGGTTTGATCAGCTCATGGCCTTGGGCTGGAAGGTCCTGTTGCCCCTAAGCCTGGTGAACATCCTGGTCACCGGTGCGGTTATCTTACTTATCAAGGGTTAATCCATGATTATTCCTTTGCTCAAAGGGTTGGCGACCACGCTCAAGATGGCGTTCTCCAAACCCATCACCCTGCAGTATCCGGAAGAGAAACGGGAAGTTTCTCAGCGCTGGCGGGGCCACCCGGAACTCACCATCAATGACGACGGTGGCCGGCGTTGTGTGGCCTGCACCCTGTGCATGGTGGTCTGCCCGTCCAACGCCATCAAGGCTATCGTGGCCGACGAGGCTGAGGATCACGGGAAGTATCCGGTGGCCTTCACCATCGACCTGCAGCGCTGCATTTTCTGCGGTTTCTGCCAGGAGGCCTGTCCCAAGGGGGCCATCAAACTGAACCGCCTTTATGAACTGGCCCAATATGACAAAAAGTTGCTCATTCTCGACATCGAAGGGGCAACCCAGAGCAAGTCGCAGCTGCGCCTGGGGGATTGGCTATGATCCAAGTAAGCCCTAATCCCCAGCCAATTCGGCAGGAATAGGAGGCCCGAGGGATGCAGATTCTCTTTTTCATCCTGGGCGCCGTGGCCCTGATTTCCGGAGGCCTGGTGGTCTTTCAGAAGCACCCGTTGAGGAGCGCCCTCTGGCTCATCGTCAACTTCTTTGCGGTGGCAGGCATCTACCTCCTGGCCCACGCCGAATTCATCGCCGCCATTCAGGTGATCGTCTACGCCGGGGCCATCATGGTGCTGTTCCTGTTTGTCATCATGCTCATGAATATCAGGCAGCCGGAAGCGGATCCCAAGATTCCCTTTATCGGGCGGAAACTGGCGGGCATCATCCTGGCCGGCTTCACCGGGCTGATCCTGATTTACGGCGTCACCAAGGCGACACTGACCGCCGGCAAGGAAATGGCCCCGGGCCTGGGCAACACCGAATCCATCGCCCGGAGCCTGTTCACCGACTATCTGCTGCCCTTCGAAGTTACGTCGGTCCTGCTCCTGGTGGCCATCGTCGGGGCCGTGGTCTTGGCGAAGAGCAAGTTGAAGTGATGGCCTGAGAATCTCAAGCGGAGAGCGATTATGGTAGTCCCGGTTCAATATTATCTGGCCTTGAGCGTGGCCCTGTTTGCCCTGGGGGTGATTGGGGTCCTGATTCGGCGCAACGCCCTGGTCATTTACATGAGCATCGAAATGATGCTTAACGCCGTCAACCTGGCCTTCATCGGCTTTGCCGACTACTTCAAAGCCGTGGACGGCCAGATGTTCGTGTTCTTTGTGCTGACCGTAGCCGCGGCGGAAGTCGCGGTGGGACTGGCCCTGATCGTGGCCATCTTCCGCAACCGGGGCGACGTTTACGTAGACAACCTCAATATCCTCAAGTGGTGAGGCGAACTCCATGATGGATTATGTCTGGCTGATACCCCTCTTTCCCCTCATCGGCTTTTTGATTAACGGCCTGGTGGGTAAGAGTATGCCCAAGTCAGTGGTGGGGACCATCGGGTCCGCCGCCGTGGGCCTGAGCTTCCTGCTCACCGTGGCGATCTTCCTGGAATTCCTCAAGCTCCCGGAAGGGGTCCACGCGGTGGAAAAGGTGATGTACACCTGGATCGCCTCGGGGCCCTTCAAGGTCTCGGTGGCCTTCCTCATCGACCCCCTATCCCTGATCATGCTGCTGGTGGTCTCCGGGGTGAGCACCCTCATCCACATCTACTCCATCGGCTACATGCACGATGACGAGGGTTTTTACCGGTACTTCGCTTACCTCAACCTCTTCGTCTTCGCCATGCTGATCCTGGTGAGCGCCAACAACTTCCTCCTGATGTTCGTGGGCTGGGAAGGCGTCGGTCTCTGTTCTTATCTGCTCATCGGGTTCTGGTACGAAAAGAAGTCGGCCTCCGACGCCGGTAAGAAGGCCTTCGTGGTCAACCGGATCGGCGACTTCGGCTTCCTGCTGGGCGTCTTCCTGATCTTCTGGACCT
>JAUSOZ010000169.1 GCA_030655955.1 Deltaproteobacteria bacterium | reverse complement strand
CGGCGTTGTGCGTAACGGTCGCTTTCGCCGTGACGAGGTTCACGGCCACATCGGTCACGCCTTTCACATCCTTCAAGGCCGTTTCCACGCGCCGGACACAGGCGGCGCAGGTCATGCCCCCCACGGAGAGGGTGATTTCTTCATACGAGGCGGAAATGGTCTTGATCTCCTCGGGTGCAGGTCATCAACCGCTGGACCTAAAGTTACTTATTTATATAGATACGCCGCAGTCGAAAGGCAAGGGACGCGGCCGGGGGCATGGTCACGCCTTGGTTCCCGGCGCCGTGCCGGTCAGCCGGCGATCAGGGGATTAAGACCGAGTTGCGCTCATAGAAGTAAGAAAAGCTCACGGTCTGTACGGGCGCACCCGCGTGGGCGCCCTACCAAAGGGCGGACACATGGGTCCGCCCCTACAAAAGATAAAATACCTGTAAGAGCGCAGTTAGGTATAAGACCGAAATCCCGCCTCGGGTCTGAGTCGCCAGCCCTCTCTCACCTTGCTAGCGGCAGCGGGAATTGATACTATACGCGCATGGGCAAGATGTTGAAATCGCGTGGGGGACGGAAGTTCGGGTACGTCATCTGGGGCGCGGCGGGCTTGGCTCTCCTCGCCGTTCTGGTATGGCTGGCGGTGGGGCGCCTGGACTTTGACAACCCCACGATAACGCTAAAAACCCCTGTGGAAGTGGTGGGCGCCAAAACCGGCCTGATGATTGAAGCAGCAGACCTGAGCAGCGGCCTGAAAGAGGTCAAGGTCACTTTTTCCCAAGGGGACCAGAGCAAGGTGGTGGCCGAGCGCGCCTTTCCGCCGGGAGGGGACCGGGGTGAGACGGTGGAGGTCCCGGTGACCCTGGCGCCCCAGGCCCTGGGTTTCAAAGAGGGCAAGGCCACGCTCACCGTCGAGGCCCGGGACCGGTCCTGGCGGAATTTTTTCCAGGGCCGCACCGCCTCCTTCAAACAGGAGGTGGTCATCGACCTGGTGCCCGTCAGCCTGAGCTTTCAGGCCACCAGCCACCTGCTCCATGCCGGGGGGACCGGAACCATCTGCTACCGCCTCAACAAAGAGGTCAAGGAGTCGGGGGTCCTGGTGGGAAACCGGTTCTATCGCGGTTTTCCCAACCCCAAGGGGACCAAGGGGGAATACGTGGTGCTGTTCCCGGTGCCCCAGGAAGGACCGGCGGCGTTTCGGGTGGAATTGGTGGCCCGGCCGTCCCTGGGCAACGAAGTAAAGCAGGTGGTGTCCTTGCATGCCAAGCCGCGCAAATGGCGGCATGACAACATCAACCTCAATGACGGGTTTCTCCGCAAGGTGGCAACCAGCCTTCCGGTGCCCAACCCCAACGACCTCCTGGGGTCCTATCTGGAGGTCAACCGGAATCTGCGGCGCACCAATCACGAACTATTCCAGAAAATCGCCTCTCAGAGCAGCCCCCAACCCTTGTGGTCCGGGTCGTTCCGGCGGTTTTTCGGCAAGCCCATGGCCCGCTTCGGGGACCGGCGCACCTACCTGTATCAGAACAAAGCCGTGGATCAGCAGACCCACCTGGGTGAGGATCTGGCCTCCCTGGTGACCAGCCCGGTGTACGCCGGCAACAACGGCGTGGTAGTCTACGCTGAACCCCTGGGGATTTACGGCCATACGGTGATTCTGGACCACGGACTGGGGGTCTTTTCCAGCTATAGCCACCTGAGCCAGATTGACGTCAAGGTAGGGGATAAAGTGAACAAAGGCGCCGTCCTGGGGCGCACCGGCACCACGGGTCTGGCCGCCGGCGACCACCTCCATTTCGCCATTAATCTCCAGGGCGAATTTGTCGATCCCCTGGAATGGTGGGACCCCCACTGGCTCAAGGATCAGGTGGAAGGGGTTTGGGCCGGGACCGCAACTGCGGCCGCCACCGGCGACGCGTCGAAACCCGCCAAGGAGAAGAAAAAGACCAAGAAGACCAGAAAAGGCAAAAAGAAGCGCAACTGAGGCCCGGACGTCCAGGGCCCCAGGATCACCGGGGAAAGATACGCCGAGCCTCCCGGGAGTCCTGGGGCCTTGCTGGTTAGGCTCGCCCGGGGGGATACCCTTTCTTTCGGTTACAAAAAGTTCCCGTATGGGCGGTGAGCGCACCGTCCCCACAACAGCCTTTCATGATCCTGGAGTGCGCCAACGGCTCAGGCGCGATTAATTCGAGAGAAGTTTATCATGATTATCAAGATTAACCCCGACAACCCCCAAGAGCGCCTGCTGCGCAAGGCCGTAGAGGTGCTTACCGGGGGCGGTCTCATCGCCTATCCCACGGACACCTGTTACGCTGTCGGCTGCGACCTCTATAACCTCAAGGGTATCAACCGGATTTACCAGATCAAGCGCCGGCCTCTGAACAAACCCTTCAGCTTCATCTGCCAGGATTTGAAGAACATCAGCGAATACGCCCGGGTAGGGAACTACGCTTACAAGGCCATGAAACGGCTGTTGCCCGGCCCTTACACCTTTGTGCTGGAGGCCTCCCGCCAGGTGCCCAAGATCCTCCAGACCAAACGGCGCACCGTGGGCATCCGGGTGCCCGACCACCCCATCGCCCTGGGCCTGGTGGGCCTCCTGGGGCACCCCATCATCACCACCACCGCGGCCCTGCCGGACGAACCGGTGGAGAGCGACCCCTACGAGATCGAGATCAAGTTCAAGGGCCACCTGGCCCTGGTTATCGACGGCGGTATCGTGTTGCCGGAACCGTCCAGCGTCATCGCCATGATCGACGACGTGCCCGAGATCATCCGGGAGGGGAAGGGTGACGTGAGTAGCTTGGTGTAAACATGGCGCTGACCGCTAAAAACCACGAAATCGACCTCGGCTTAAAGCTGATGGTGCGGACCAATACCAAACTGCGATCATCATAGGTACCTTATCTCCTCTGGGGGTGGACCCAAGTGTCCGCCCTCAGGTTGGGCGCACACGCGAGTGTGCCCCTCCAATGCCGCATTTTTTGACGGTGACTCGGTATTAAGACACTATCCGCTGGTTTGCCCGCCCACGGTTCCATCCCCAACCAGCCTTCACTCTGCAACTATGCCGCTTGATTTTCAGGCCGGGCCGAAATATCGCCGGATAAAGTCCCGCTCCTCGGTCCGGCTTTTGACCTTCTCGTTGAGGCGGGCCTCCAGCAGGCGGTCCAGCATCTCCTTGATCATCGGCCCCGGTTGGTAGCCCAACGCCAGCAGGTCTCGCCCTTTGAGTTCGGGTTTGAGATGCTTCAGATGGGTGAAATACAGCGAGATGGCTTTACGAGAGCTCTCGTGGCGCGATTTGGCCATCATATAGAGGATAAATTCCGTGTCCAGTGGGGCCAGGAGATGGTAGATCTGGGGGCGGGTCGCATCCCCGTACCGGAAGAGCCTGACCAAAGCCTGCTCGCTCGCCTCTTTGCCTCTGAGGATGGCAATGGTCTGCTTGGGAGACAGGTTGAACCGGTGCAGCATCTCCTCTAATTCGGCCAGGGTCAGGTGGTCCACCAACCCCAGGAAGTAGAGCAGCCAGTGTTTATACTTTTCTTCCAGGTAAAGCAGGTCAAACCAGGAGAGGACCGCCTGGACCCGCTCCAGCATGTGGCGGGTGGCTGCATCGAATCCCAGCCGGGGATGGACCGCGGCCAGGAGGTTTAATTCCGCCAGGCGGGCGATGGCGGGAATGGGGCTTTCCTCCTGCATAATGAGCCGCAACTCCCCGAACAGGCGGGCGCCGGAGAGGCGGTCGAAAAAGTTGTTTTTCACCGCATTGGTGATGAGATTGGCGGCCAGTTTGGTGATGCGGAACTTGAAGCGCTGCTCGAAGCGGATGGCCCTGAAGACCCGGGTGGGGTCCTCCACGAAACTCAGGTTGTGGAGCAGGCTGAGGCGGCCCTCTTTTATATCCCGCTGGGCCCCGAAGAAATCCAGCAGGGTGCCGAACTCCCCGGGGTTGAGCTTCAGCGCCAGGGTGTTGATGGTGAAGTCCCGGCGGTAGAGGTCCATCTTGATGGAGCTGTATTCCACGATGGGCAGCGCCCCGGGAGCCTCGTAATATTCAGTGCGGGCGGTGGCCACGTCGATTTTAAAGCCGTCGGGGAAAATGATCACCGCGGTTTTGAATTTTTGGAATTCCCGGGACCTGGCGCCAAAACGGGCCGCAAACCGCCGGGCGAAGTCGATGGCGTCCCCTTCAATGACGATGTCGATGTCCAAATTCTCATGCTTGAGCAGCAGGTCCCGGACAAAGCCTCCCACCACATAGGCGCTGAACTTTAATTCCGCCGCCACCAGGCCCACCTGCTTCAAGATCTCCAGGATGTCCTTGGGGAGGCGCTCCCGCATCAGGGACACGATGTTCTTGGTGCGGAGCGGCTGGGACCACTGGGCCTCGTCATTCTCGGAGATGAGCAGGTGGAGCAGGTCGGTGCGGCTGATCAGGCCGATGACCTTGCCGTCCTCCACCACCGGCAGGACGCGCTGCTTGTTGATGACCAGGCGGTCCCGGATCTCGGCGATGGAGGCGTCCGGGTCTACCGTGGCCACTTCGCTGTTCATATAGTCCACTACCGGGTGGCCCTTCAAGCCATGAAAAATACCTTTTTCCACGGTCTGCCGGGAAATCAGGCCCAGGAGCTTGGCGTCGGTGAGCACCGGCAGGGCATTGATATTGTAGCGGTTGAGGATGACTTCCGCCTCCTCCAGGGTCACCTCCGGGGTGACGGATTTGACCGGGAACGACATGATCTCCCGGGCCAGGCGCCGGGGATGTACCCGGGTCTGGAGGATTTGGCGCAATTTTTCCTCCACCTGGGTCAAGGGCGTATCTTTGACCGCGGCGGAGGCGGCGTAGCTGTGCCCCCCGCCCCCCAACTCCGACAGGATCTCGGCCACATCCACCTCGGGCAAGCGGCTCCGCCCCACCACAAAGACCCGGTCTTCCATCTGGGCCAGGGCGAAGAGGACCTGGATGTTCTCCACGTCCATGAGGCGGTGGGCCACCACCGCAAAATCCGGCACGTATTCCGGGGCGGTGGTCCGGGCCAGGACCACCTCGAGGCCGCCCACGTGGAAGCTGGTGGAGTGTTCCAGGAGGTCGTTGAGCAGGGCCACCTGCTCGGCGTTCAACTCCCGGGTGACGATCTCGGAGATCACGTTGAGGTCGGCCCCCTGGCTGAGGAGAAAGGCGCCGGCCTCAAAATCCTGGGGAGTGGTGGAAGTAAAGGTGAAGGAGCCCGTATCCTCAAAAATTCCCAGGGCCATGACCGTGGCCTCCGGGGGGGACAGGGCAATGCCCCGCTCCTTGATGATGCGGGTGAGGATGGCAGTGGTGGACCCGATCTCCTCCACGAGCTCCACACTGCCGTGCACATCTTCGTCGGTATCCGGGTGGTGGTCGTAGATGTGGATGTCCACCTCGCCGCTGGCGGCCACTTCGGCAAATTTGCCGATGCGGGAGGCCTGCCGGGTGTCCACCAGGATGAGGCGTTTGATCTCCTCCAGGGGCACCTGCTTCATGCGGGTGAAATCCACGAAATAAAAGCTGGAGCGGATGAAAAAGTCCCGCAGGTTGCGCTCTTGGGACCCCGGAAAGACCAGCAGCGCCTCGGGATAGAGCTTCTTGGCCGCCACCATGGAGGCCATGGCGTCGAAATCGGCGTTGAGGTGCGTGGTAATCACCTCCAGGGTGCGGGGCGGCGGCGCCTGGTTCCGGGGGTTACGAGTGCTCATGGCCGGGGATGCGCCTTCTGGTGCACCTGCTTGAGGCGCTCAGCGTCCAGGTGGGTGTAAATCTGGGTGGTGGCCAGGTCGGCATGGCCCAAAAGCATCTGCAGGACGCGCAGATTGGCTCCCCGTGACAAAAGGTGGGTGGCAAAGGAATGCCTCAGGGTATGGGGAGAGAGGGTCTTCACCCCGGCCTTGAGGGCATACTGCTTCAGCAGCTTCCAGAAACCCTGCCGGGAAAGCCGGCCTCCCCGGTGGTTGATAAAGACATACGGGCTCTCCCGGCCTTTAAGCAGCCGGGGCCGCGCCTGCTCCAGGTAGACCTGCAATTTTTCCACCGCCCCCGCCACCATGGGCACCACCCGTTCTTTGGACCCTTTGCCCAGGGGGCGCACCACGCCGCGCCTGAGGTCCAGCTGCTTGAAGGTCAGGCCCACCAGCTCCGAGACCCTAAGGCCCGTGGCATAGAGCACCTCCAGGAGGGCCTGGTCCCTGAGGCCCCCCGGGGTGCCGGGGTCCGGGGCAGCCAGCAGCGCCGCCACGTCGGCCTCCCCCATAACCTGGGGCAGCCGCCGGGGCAGGCGCGGCGAATCCAGCAACTCCACCGGATTGGCCGCGACCTGCTCCTCCCGCTGCAGAAAACGGAAAAATTGCCGCAGGGCGCTCAGGCGCCGGGCCCGGCTGCGCGCACTCAGCCCCCGGGCTGCCTGGGCGGCGAAATAGTCTTGTAGGTCGGCGAGATCAACCGCATCCCAGTGCGTCCGGCTGCGCCCTTCTATGAATAACCAGAAATCCTGGAGATCCCGGGCATAGGCCTCCACGGTCAAGGTGGCCAGGCCCCGCTCCACCCCTAAATGCTGATAAAATTGATTGAGCGCCGCGTCCATAAGATGCCGATTTGAGGCTGTAGTGAAGCGCCTTTGAAAAAGGGCCCCGGGGCTTTTTCGTCAATAACCACTTATACCGGTCAGCGCCCAATGCACAATTTTTGTAGGGGGGGACCCATGTGCCCCCCCTGAGGGCGCTCGGTATTACATTCCCTCTCGCCAACCCCCCGGAAGAGAAATAATTCCGCCGGGGTGTTAATTTGCTATAATTTGCCTAAGATTATACCCTGAGTTTCGGAAAAGTATAGCTGCGGGGTGCAGAAAGGATGGGGCGCGGGGCGCACCCTCCATGCGGCCTGCATCAGAAGAATAGGGCGGCCTGTGGCCGCCGTCAATCGGCGTGCCCGGCACACCCTATAATACCAAGTTGCCGTCATAAAGGTAATTCTGGCTTTATGATCGCAACCACCGTAGGGGCGGTTCGCGAACCGCCCCTACACTGCGGATTATTACTTGTTTGACGGCAACTTGGTATAAGCTGAAAGCTGACCGCTGAAAGCTGAGAGCTCAATGACCGACATCATCTACGGACGCCACCCCGTGGTGGCCGCCCTGCGCCAGCCCGACACCCCCTTGGAAGAGGTCATTGTGGCCCAGGGGGCCGGGGGGCATTGGCTCCATGAAGTGAAGCGGCTGGCCCGGGCCGCGGGGGTGCGCCTGCGCCTGCAAGAGCGAAGCGCCCTGGACCGCCTCTGCGGCACCCCGAACCACCAGGGGATTTTGGCCCGCCGGGGCAGCTACGTTTACCGGGACCTGGGCGCCCTCCTGGACGATCTGGCCATGCTCCCCGGACCGGCGCTGCTGGTGGCCGCCGACAGCCTCACCGACCCCATGAACCTGGGAAACCTCTGCCGTAGCGCCTTCGCGGCCGGGGCCCACGGCCTCATCATCCCCAAGGACCGGGCCGCGGGGGTAACACCCGTGGTGGCCAAGGCCGCGGCCGGGGCCCTGGAATACCTGCCGGTTTACCGGGTGACCAACCTGGCCGACTGCCTGGGACGCCTCAAAGACGCCGGCCTGGTTATTGTCGGTACCGCCGCCGATGCCCCCCAGCCTCTGTATGACACCGATCTGACTCAGCCCCTAACCCTGGTCATCGGCAGCGAAGACAAGGGGATGCGGCCCCGGGTGCGGCAGCAGTGCGACCTGGTGGTGTCCATCCCCATGGCCGCCCCGGAGATCGGCTCGCTCAACGCCGCCACCTCCGGCGCCGTGGCCCTGTTCGAGGCCCGGCGGCAACGCCTCATGGCCATACCCCAGCTTTAAACCAACTCCCCGCCCATCGAAATCAGCTGTGACCTGCCTTGGGGAGGCCAAAAACCTAACTCAAGGCCCGGACCCAAGATATTGCTATGCTCTGCATAACCCAATGAGGGTTTAATCCTGGTTTTCACGCCGGAGCTTGGAAACCAGGATTAAAAACCTGGCCAGCCGCTTTTGTGGGAAAAATTGGCAGAAAATCCGTGGTCCCACCAGGCGCCCGCAGCGGTCATCCCCGGGCAATCCGGCGCTCACAGCAGCAATTCCGGGGTCAACCAGGAAAGGCCGCGCAGGGTCAGGCGCGGCCAGAACCGGCTCAGGGGCTCCCGGTAATAACGCACCTCTTGTCCATTATCCTGGGTAATCCACACGAGATCATCGCCTCCCAGGAGAGTCACCCGATAGGTGCGGGCGGGGGAGATGCCCTTGACAAAGAGGCAGGCCGCCTGGTCAGCCAGTTCGGGGCTGTAGATGACGACACCGTTCTGGGTATCGAGCCGCATGGAGCGCGGGTCAAAGTTGAAGGAGCCCACGAACACCGTTTGGCGATCCAGGACGAAGGTCTTGGCGTGCAAGGCTCCCCGGGACGAGCCGCCATACTGGATGGAGGAGCCGCCGATCTGAATGCGGGAGGCCCCGCTCTGGATGAGGGAGCCGCCGCCCTGGATGAAGGAAGAGCAGAGCCGGCGGAAATCACCGCCGAACTGCCGGCGGTCTTGATCGTGCTGGAGCTGCACCAGCGTCGGTTTTAGCTCATAGAGTTCCACCCCGGCGCGCAGGAGGTCCTTGCGGTAGCGCATATAGCCGATCTGGGCCAGCGGTGCGTCAGAGGAGAGGAAGGAGTTGGTAATGATCTTTATGGCCAGGTTGCGGCCCCGCATCTGCCGGAGCAATCGCATCCCAGCCTGGCCGGGCACGAAGTAGGGTGTGACCATGAGCAGCTCGCTCTGGCCCCCGGCGAGGATTCCTTTGAGCTTCTGGGTCATTTTAGCTGCTTGACGCGAGTCATTGGGGTCGATGCACTTTAACGTATGGTCAGAGAGGACTTCGGCCTGCCCCCAGACCAGGGGGATCTGGCCGGTGTTGATCCGTTTCAGGACCTCGCTCTTTTGGACCTTGAGCCAGTAGGTCGACTTTTTTAGACATTCCCCCTGGGTTTCGAGGTCGCGGCGAGTGCTCTTAAGATCGTCGGCGGTAGGCCGGCGCGAGACGAGGGCGCTGATGGGCAACGCCAGGACGCAGTTCCAGTAATCGTCGAACATGGCGCTTACCCCGCGGGCGATGGGCCCCACGGCCATGATGTCAACGTCGTAGAAGTTGAATTCATCGCTGGCCCCGAAGTATTCCGCCCCGATATTGCGCCCACCCACGATGGCCACACTGTTGTCGGCGATGAAGGCCTTGTTGTGCATTCGCCCTCTGAGTCTTTGGGGGCCAAAGACCATCCTGAGGACGCGGGCCACAAAGGTTCTTCGATGCGTTCCGAAGGGATTGAAGAGCCGCACCTCGACGTTGGGGTGGCTTGCCAGCGTGGCCAGCAGCCAATCCGTCTCCGGCGTCTGGTGCCAATCGTCCAGCAGGAGACGCACCCTCACCCCGCGATCAGCCGCGGCCATGAGACGGTCGTAGACAAACCTACCCATGAGGTCGTCGTGAAAGATATAGTACTGCAGGTCGAGGGTCTTTTCGGCCCGGTCGATCATCAGGGCCCGGGCGGTAAAGGCATCGATGCCGGTGGGCAGGAGGTAGAATCCCGACGCCTCCGGGTGGCTAACCGCCTGGGCCTGGAATTTCTTCCCCAGGCTGGTCCCTTCGGGCCGGTACAGGGCGCTGGAGACGGGGCGCGGGTAATCATACGGGATGCTGGCGCACCCGTTCAGCAGATAAAGGAGCAGCAAGCAAAGAGGAAGGAGAGCGGTTCGACCCGCCTGGTGACGCTCCATCAGTATCTTCTCCTGAGCCTGCCTCTGTTGCTGGCCCATCGCACTGACTGTCCCGGTGAAAATCCCCCCCATGCCTTGGTGAGCGGAAAATCGGCGATCAGCGATGGTTAATGGTCTACTCGGTTTTTGCAGGGAGGCTTTTAATGCCTGCCTGCCTTTTGATGCGGTCGATGTTCAAATTCTGGATCCACTTGGGCAGATTGCTCCAGATCGGGTGAAATCCGAAACCGCCCTGGGTCATCTCCCGGATCGCCTCGTCTTTGCTCCAACCCTGCACGGCGATGCGATAAACCGCGATCACGGTGCCCGTGCGGTCGGCCCCATGCTGGCAGTGCACCAGAACCGGGGCCCGTTTGGGGTCGGTGACAATCTTCAGGAAACGCACCACATCTTCTTCCTCGGGATGCCAGGCCTTCATGTAGATATGCTCGTAAGCCAGGCCAGTATCGCCGATTTCGTCGCGATCCGAGTGAAACGACCGCAAGTTGATGATGGTTTTGAGGCCCAAATCTTTTAAGTTTTGCATGCCTTGGGGGCTGGGTTGCTCGCCCCGATAGAGTTCGCCGGAAATCCGGTACAGGTTCGGCACCCCGGACAATGTGACCGGTTGCGCCCAGGTTTCAGGCCGATTGGCGGTTGGGATGCTGGCGCAGCCAACCCAGGTCAGCAGAAATACGCCGGCTGCGGCGATGACCGCGCCCCGGCTTATCTGGCGCCGGGCACGAACTTGGATGCCCAAACACACTTGAGCCACGCCTTGTCCGGCGCCAGACCAGCGCCAAAAACGAAAAGTCACGCCCGTCCCTTCCTCCTGGTGCTTGGATAGTTGTCAGACTTACTGGTTACCAGGCGAACTCCTTGCCAGCCGATCTGTGGCCGGCCCCGCGAAGTCGCCAGGCTGCAATCAGACAAACGCGGCAAAATCCTCGATTTTTACTTTTTGTTGCGCTACTGCCTGGCCGATACGCTGCAGGTCGTCAAGATTCTCGACGGAATCGATCTTCTGGACCTCCTCCGGCTGGATGCCCGCCAGACCTAACTCAGTCAGCCCTTTAACCGTTAGTTCGGCGTTATAGCGCAGGTAAGTGAAGAGTTTGGGGTTTGCCGGCCCCTGCTTGCCGATGAGATCGCCAATTTCCGAGTCCAGGGGATCACCCGCCAGGCATTTGCCAAAGACCCGGCAGAGAAAATCCTGCTCGTTTAAGGCCGCGAACATCAAAGCCAAGGGCAGGGAGGCCGAGTGATATAAGATGTTCATTTCCGAGGGTTGGAGGTCGGCATTGGCCTTGGGGTTGGTGCCGGTGCCGATGGAAACCACCAGGATCTGGTCCTCCCCCGCCGGCCAGTTGAGGTTGTAGGGTTCAACCGTGGCCATGAGAAAGGCCTGAAAGGCAGGGTTGTTATAAGTGGTGAGGGCGCCATCAATAAAAATGAATTTCTCTGCACCCATCCGGACGACTTCGGGGGGAAAGAAACATGGCGCCGCGGTACTGGCTCGCACCAGCTGCCAGAGCGGGATGTTCAGATTGCAGTCGGGGAGATCTCTTTGATTGTACTTGGCAAAAGGATTATTCGTGACCGGCCAGGGCGAATCCGTCGTGGCATTGCGCATAACCGCCATCACCAGGGTCTTGATTCGGTCGCTGCCGAGGGTCGTTTCGGCCCCGAACACCTCGTGGAGCTTCTGGGAGAGTTGCCTATCTTCGTATTTGTAGCGGAACCGCCGTAAGACGCTGGCCTGCTCGAACATCTGCCTGCCGGTGTCAAGATAGAAACTGCGGATGTCGGCCACCGACATACCCAGGGAGAGGGCGGTGCCGATAATCGCCCCGGTACTGGTACCCGCAATAAAGTCGAAGTAATCAGCCAGCACGAAATCATCCCGGCGTCCGGATTTTTCTCGCAACAGACTTTCAATTCTGGCCAGTATTTCCAGGGTAACGATACCGCGGATGCCGCCACCGTCCAACGCCAGGATGCGTTTGGGGCCGGTGGCTCTGATCCTCTCCGCTAAAGTCATGAGCCCCTCCTTTCCCTTAACATGCTCATGGGCATCGAATCAAAATCTGACATTATGCCGCAGCCTTGACCACCCAGTCAAAAAATTGCTCCAGGACCCATTTCCCCGAGTTTAACCCCGAGAAGGTGCCTCATCTTTGTCGGCTAATGGTCTCGTGAGAGGCATGATAGCACTAATTTTACTGAAAAAGTAATTTTTCAAACAGGTAAAAAAGACCAGGACGCCGGGGCGGCCCCATGCCACTTGCGACGGGCCCCAGACTAATTGTATTGACAATCCCCTCCCCGCGGGTAATGATAAAAATTCAGCCCGGATTCATGCGGGCAAGGCGAAGCTATGGCCATAGATCTGAACATCGTGATCGGCGGCGCTGCGGGGCAGGGAGTCCACACCATTACGGGGCTCCTGGCTAAAATCCTGGTGCGCCAGGGGTGCCAGGTCCTGTTCGTCCAGGACTACCAATCCCGCGTCCGGGGCGGCCATCTTTTCAACCGCATCCGCCTCTCCGATCAACCTTTGCTATCCTCCCGGGAGGGCATTGATCTCTTAGTGGCCCTGAACCAGGAAACTGTCCAGCTCCACCGGGACGAACTGGCGCCGGACGGCGTGATTATCTACGACGCCTCCGTGGTCAAGGAATTGCCGGCGGGGGTGAGCACCCTGGCGCTGACGGCCGGTGATCTGCTCGCCGAGCAGAAAGCCGCCGAACTTGCCATCAATGCCGGGGCCTCCGGGGCGCTCATGGGGCTGCTCAAGGTGCCGCTGGAACCCCTGATGGCCATGCTGCTGGAGGCCTTTGAGGCCAAGGGCAGCGAGGTGGTGGGTTGGAACCACAAGGCCGCCGCCGCCGGCTATCGCTTAGGCGCGGCGGCGGGCAATTCCCATTCCCTGGCGGGAATCACCGCCCCCGCCCAGCCCCGGCTCCTGCTCAGCGGTCATGAAGCCATCGCGGTGGGGGCCCTGGCCGCGGGTCTGCAGTTGATCTGCGGTTATCCCATGACTCCCTGGAGCAGCGTCCTGAACGCCATCGGCCAGCGGGCCGACAGGTTCGGGGTGGTGGTGGAGCAGGCGGAAGACGAGATCGCCGCCATCAACCTGGCCATCGGCGCCTCCTACGCCGGGGTCCGGGCCATGACCGGCTCCTCCGGCGGCGGCTTCGCCCTGATGGTGGAAGCCCTGGGTCTGGCGGGCTGCGCCGAAATCCCCCTGGTCATCCTGGAGTCCCAGCGCCCCGGCCCCAGCACCGGTCTGCCCACCCGCACGGAGCAGGGCGACCTCAGTTTTCTGCTCTACGCCGGGCAGGGGGACTTTCCTCGGGCAGTGTTGGCTCCGGGCACCCCGGCCCAGGGATTCGCCTTGACGGCCCGGGCCTTCAACCTGGCCGACCGCTACCAGCTGCCGGTTATCGTGATCACGGATCAATATTTCGGGGACACCAATTTTACCCACGAGTCGGGAGATTTTCCCGCCGCAGTCGAGATCGAGCGGGCCATCGCCACCGGCCCGGTTGACGGCGTCTACGAACGCTATGCCCTCACCAATAGCGGCATCTCGCCCCGGCGCCTCCCTGGCTTCGGCCCGGTGGTGGCGGCCGATTCCGATGAACACACGCCGGACGGCCACCTTACCGAGGATCTGGCGATGCGGGTCCAGATGCAAGACAAGCGCCAGCGCAAGCTTACGGGGTTGGCCGACGAGCTCGATGGCATCACGAGCCTGGGCCCGGACGACGCCCCTCTGACCCTGGCCTGCTGGGGCTCCAGCCTGGGTCCGGTCGCCGAAGCCGTGACCCGCCTCAACGCCGCGTCCACCCCGGCCCGGATGGTGCATTTCAGCGAACTGTGGCCATTTCCGGCCGCGGCGGTGGCCAGGTCCTTGGGACGCCCCCAGAAGCTGGTGATGGTGGAGATGAACGCCACCGGGCAGTTCAACCGCCTGCTGCGCCAGGAGACGGGGATCGGCGCCGACCACCTGGTGCTCAAGTATGACGGGGCTCCCCTGACTCCGGAGTACATCCTCCGGGCTCTCGCCGGGCACGCCTGAGGAGATTGTCATGCTGCCGCTGGACTTATATCAGGGAATCGAGTCGGCCTGGTGCCCGGGTTGCGGCAATTTCGGCATGCTCAAGGCCTTCAAGCAGGCCCTGGCGGAGTTGGAGATCAAACCGGAGGAGATTGCCCTGGTCTCGGGTATCGGCCAGTCGGGGAAATTCCCCCACTATCTCAAATGCAACATGATTAACGGCATTCACGGCCGCACCCTGCCGGTGGCTACCGGTATCCGCCTGGCCAACCACGGGCTCAAAGTGGTGGCGACGGCCGGGGACGGCGACTGCTACGGCGAAGGGGGCAATCACCTGCTGTCGGCGTTGCGGAAGAACCCCGACCTCACCCTGGTGGTGCACAACAACCAGATCTACGCCCTTACCAAGGGGCAGGCCTCACCCACCACCGACCAGGGAATTAAAACCCTGTTGCAGCCTCACGGGGTGCCCTATCCGCCGCTGCATGCCCTGGCCATCGCCGTGGCGCAGGACGTATCCTGGCTGGGCCGGGGGTTTGCCGGCCGCGGCGAGCACCTCACCGGCCTGTACAAACAGGCCCTGACCCATAAAGGGTTTGCCTTGCTGGAAGTGCTGCAACCGTGCGTGTCCTTCAACAAGGTCAATACGTTTCAATGGTATGAAAAACGGGTCTATGACGTGGAGGCAGAGCCGGACTACGACCCGGAGAACGAACTTTGGGCCTATCAGAAGGCCAAGGAGTGGGGGGACCGCATCCCCATCGGGGTGATCTACCGCCGGTCCCGGCCCACGCTGGAAGAGGCGCATCCGGTGCTTCAGGCCGGCCCTTTAGTGCGACAACACCCAGAGCGACCCGTGGCGGCGCTGCTGGCCGACTTCATTTAGAGAGGAAATGATCATGACGGCAGAAAAAGAAATCCGGTCCTGGGATATCCTGCGGGGTCCCAATCGCATTTTGCTGGAGGAAGACTACGGCTCCAAGATGGAGCTCTTGATTTGCACGCTCACCTGGGCCGTGGAGATCGGGCTCTGTTTCGTCTTCGCCATCTCTTATCTCCGGGGCTAACCGGTTAGGGGACCGGCCGCCGGCTGCAGGGCGGGACGTTCAACTGCCGCTCCTGCCCGTGGAGGGGCCGACTTTGGGTTGAGAGCCCGCCAGGGTCAAGGGATGAGCCGGTGGGTGCGCCCCGGCTGGCTCGGGTTAAGGT